>JASFPU010000043.1:0-10893 GCA_050115855.1 Holophagae bacterium | reverse complement strand
GCGGCTGCTACAAGGTGGTCTACGGGGCGCACATCGTCCTTGCTGCCGAATGCGTAGGTGGAATCAAAGCCAAGGGTGGCGAGATCGCTGAGGGCCTTGCGAGCCTTGGCGAGGTCATCGAGATCCCAGTTCGGCGCCTCGAACGGGCCGGGTCCGCCGCCGCTGATTTCGATCTTGTCCTGCGCCGCGTGGGCCTTGGCCAGGTCATCGGGATCGCCGGCATTGTAGAAGGTGCGGACGGTCACGTACGCGAAGCGCGTGCCGACCGTATCTTCGGTCAGCTTGTAGGTTCCCGGTTTCGCTTCAACGAAGCAGTAATGATCCTGGTCCACCACATGCATCGACATGTAGCGGCCGCCGATCTCCGGCAGTGTGATGGTCACCGGCCTGGACAGGTCCAGCACCGTCGCGGAGTAGAGCGTATCCTGGTTCATGCGGATCACGGGCTGATTGTCCGGCGTGGTGGGTTCGCGCAGGTGCACGAACTTGCCGAAGGTTACGCCCACCATCTCCATGTTGGCGCGGATCATGTGATCCGATTCGGCCCGCACGAAGTTGGCTACCGTGACCGGTGTCGTGCTCACCTCGGCGAGAGCGTCTGAACCGGATGCCAACAGGGCAAGGGTCGCGACGGTTGCAGTGAGAACCGCTTTCATTGTTGTCCTCTCCTCAGTCCAAGAGCACCTGGTAGCTCACCAGGGCCTGGTTGGAATCACTGCCCAGCTCAGTGCGCAAGGCCGTGAGGAACGCGAGCTTGATGGCGTGGCGACGCGCAAAAGGCAGCACGATCGTGGCGCCGACGCGGGAGTTGTCCTGCTTCGCGACCTGCTCCTCGCCGCCGATGGTCTGCCGGCCGCCGGTGAAGAAGTTGACGTCCAGCGAGGCCCAGAAGCCGGGGTTGAACCGCCGCACCAGGTGGAGCTGCGCCTCGAAGATCGCTTCCTGCTCGCGGGGGCCGGCGAGATACTCGTCGTCGTCGCCGAGGAACCACGTGCCGGCGTGCAGCTCGAGCAGCCACTTCGGCTTCAGCGGGATGATCGTGCCGAGCTCCAGTCGGGTCGCCCAGCGGTTGGCGCTGACGTTGATGAGCCGGTTGGGGTTGTGCTGTCCGGTGGGGGCGACGACCTTCAGGCTGGCGCCCAGCATCGGGCGGGGCTCTGCGCGCAGCGCCTGGAAGTCGGCCGGCGTCATTGTGGGTGCTCCGAGAAGGTTGACGGACAGCGTGACGCCGAGATCGCCGAAGCCGGAGAGATCGCGCCTCGAAGGGTCGCCTTCGATGAAGCCCTTGGTGGTGCCCCGCGAGTACGGCAGCTCGGCAACCACGTTGGCCGTGCGGCCCCAGAGGTTGAAGGTCTGCAGGAAACCCAGCACGCCGGTGTGGACCTTCGAGTCGACGCCGGTGACCGGCGTCGTGGGATCGAGCAGCACGTCGCCCGAGATATACGAGTAGCCGACCACAGCCACCCGGGTGCCCTTGGGCGCCGGCCAGTAGGCGCGCGGCGTCAGGTCCTGCGCGGCGACGCGACTCGCGAATCCGGCGCCGAGGACGAAGGCCGTCAACGCGACCGCTGCGTTGCGCGGCATCGACCCGGCGGGGCTCCAACGTGGGCACGTCACTGCGGACCACCCCGGCGCGGCGGTCTCGAGCCGCTCTCCATGGCCTCGAGCCAGGACTCGACCTCGCCGCTCAGCTGGGCCAGCAGCTCGGCGTACTCGCGAGCCCGCGACGACGCGGCCTCGTCGTCCGATCGGCGCCAAACCTCCAACGTCTCGGCACATGTCCGGTAGTCCCGGCAGAGGTCGCGAAACGACAGATCCTCCCGATAGGCGTCGCCGATGAGCGCGTCGCGACCGGGGAACTCGGCCGCGATGATCGATGGTGTCGTCTGCCTTGACGTCATGGGCCTCGCTCGCCGTCTGTCGCGGTTCTTCGCATACCCGCTGCGTTCAGGATGACCGTCGTCGACGAATATGCAGGGATCTCGGAGTTTCGGGTAGTGGGTTACCAGTGCGGAATGTAGCCTACACTCTGGTATCCTCCTGAAACCGGTCGATTTGCCGCAGGAAGGGTATGAGTTCATGGGCGGTTTGGGCACCTCGGAACGCGACACGGAGGTTGATCCTCAAAGTGGTCTCCCCCTCGACAAGGTCCGCGAGCAGCTCGGCCGGGTTCTCGCGAGCCCCGAGTTCCACGCCACCGACACGATGCGCGACTTCCTGCGGTACGTCGTCGAGGAGAAGCTCGCCGGCCGCTCGCACCGGCTCAAGGGCTACACCATCGCCGTCAACGTGTTCGGACGAAGCGAGGACTTCGACGCATCCAACGACCCCATCGTCCGCATCCAGGCGGGACGCCTCCGCCGCGCGCTCGAGCGCTACTACCTGGTCGGCGGAGTCTCGGACCCGATCCTGATCGACATCCCGAAGGGCCGCTACATTCCGCGGTTCACCATTCGGAGTGCTCCCGAGGGAGGCAAACGCGGGTCAGTCGAACGTCCCACGCACCTGACGGCCGAACCCGCGCAGGGCCCGTCCCTGGCGGTGCTGCCGTTCGACAACCTCACCGACGACCCCGAGCAGCTCGCATTGACCACCGGGCTGACCGAGGAGCTGATCACCGAGCTGACCCGGTTCCAGGACATCTCGGTCATCCCGTGCCAACCGGAACGGAGACCGTCGGACCTGCCGTCGGAGCCGGCCGAGCTCGGCCGGGGAGTCGGCGCGCGCTTCATCCTGCAGGGCAGCGTGCGCCGCGACACCGAGGCGATCAAGGTGTCCGCCCACCTCACCGACACCACCGACCGACGCCGGGTCTGGGCCGACTCGCACACCCTCCCGCTCGAGGCCGGCCACCTGATCGCGACACAGGAGGACATCGCCCAGCGGGTTGTGGCCGCCATCGCGAGCGAGTACGGGATCATCGCCCGACGGCTGTCGGCCGAGTCGCGCAAGAAGCGCCCGGCCGAGCTCGAGACCTACGAGGCGATGCTGCGCTACTACAGCCACCAGATCGAGCCGTCGCCGGAGTCCGCCGCGGCCTGCTTCGCGGCGCTCAGGGCCGCGGCCGACAAGGAGCCGGAGTACGGGTCGGTGTGGTCGGCCCTCGCCACCCTCCACTGCCAGATGTACACGCTCGACGTCCCGGGCTTCGACGGTGCCCTCGACACTGCCCTCGAGTACGCCCGCAAGGGCGTCTTTCTCGAGCCGGGCTCGCAGCTCGGCCGGCTGATCCTCGCGTATTCGAGCTACCTCGCCGACGACGCGGACGGTTTCCGGGAGGAGTCGGAGACCGCACTCGGCCTGAACCCCAACTCACCCTACACCCTCGGCGCCGTCGGCTACTTCCACATTCTGCGCGGAGAGATCGAACAGGGGCTGCCCCTGCTCGAGCGCGCCATCGCGCTCAACCCGTGCCACCCGAGGTGGTTCCACGCCGGCCACGTGGTCGACCACCTGCTCCGCGGCGACGACGAGCGGGCCCTCGCCGAGACCTCCAAGCACCGGCCGTTCATCAGTTTCTGGGACGACGCGATCATCGCGGCGATCCTCGGCAGGCTCGGCCGGATCGACGAGGCGAGGCCCCACATCGAGTCGCTACGGGAGCACAAGCCGGACCTCGGCGCCCGCGCCCGTGAGCTGATGCGGAGGTCGCTGAAGATCGACGCGCTGATCGATGGCCTGGTCGGCGGCCTCCGCGCGGCCGGCCTGCCGAGCCACTGAACGCCCTCCCGGTTCGGGTTCGATGATCGCCGAGGGTTCCGACACCTCCCACCAGTCGCCAGGCCGAAACCGGACGTTCGGTCGAATGAGCGGCCGAGCGGTCGATCTCGGCGTCGAACGGTGGTTCTGGCGGACGAGTGGGACGTTCCGGTGGCCGGAGCACTCGCCCGCTCATTCTCCTGCTCGGCTTTGCGAACCCGTGTCGAGCTGTGGCATGATCTTCGAAGCTCACGAGCAGATTCACGCGACCTCGCCGAACCAGGAGGAGAGATGCCATGAGAAGGAACGACCTTTGGATGAACCTCACGATCGTGATTGCCTCCGGGCTCTGTGTGGCGATCGCGACACCGACAGCACAGGCGCAGTCGAAGAAGAGCGCGAAGCAGGCCGAGAGTCTCGAGAAGAGTGCGGATACCTCCAAGAAGGCGGTGGAGGACGTGCTCACCAGCTGCAGCGGCCTGCTCGCCGGCTACAACTCGATCATCGACGGAACGGCGAAGGACAGCCAGAAGGCCTACAAGAAGCTCGTCGGCGATCTCAAGTCGACCGAGAAGAAGCTCGACGGCGCGAAAAAGCAGGTGGCGTCGTTGAGCAAGGAAGCGGACAAGTTCTTCAAGGCGTGGCAGCAGGATCTCGCGAGTATCTCGAGCGAGAGCCTGCGCTCGAAGAGTGCGGCTCGGATGGAAGACGCCAAGAAGCACTACGCCGAGCTGGGTGAGATCCTGACCGCCGCCGGCAACGAGTTCGCGCCGGTGATGCAGAATCTGAACGATCAGATTCTCTACCTCGGGCGCGACCTGTCACCGGAGGCGATCGCGGACCTGGAAGACGAGGCGGCCGAGCTCAACGCGCAGGCCGAGGCCGCGACCGCCAAGGTGAAAGACATGCTCGCCAACGCCGGCAAGACCCAGGCAGTCGCCGACGCCGAGCTCGACGCTGAGACGGCAACGGACGACGAGTAGCGACCCGACCGACGAACACGAAAACGCGCGAGGCTCTCGACACACCCCTCTTGGGCATCATTCGCCCGTATCGACGACCCGAGGAAGAACGCCCCCTGGCCGGCCGTGGTGCGGAACCGCGTCGTCGACACTGCGTGGATCCACGAACCTCTGGAGCGAGCTGCTGAAGTACAGGCAACCGATCTCGTCGGGTGGTCGGGATGCGGCAAACGGCCCGACCGAGTCGAGGGCCTCGAGCCACTCCCTCCTCAAGGCATGGAGGTCGATCTCCACCACCAGATCGAGTCGTTCGAGATCCTCTGCCCGGACCCGCCCACGTCGCCGCAGAAGCTCGAGCAGCGACAGCGGCGAGAACCCGGGGTCCTTGCCGCACGCGGCCCAACACAACACCCCGAGCGGGAGAAGATCGCGGTGGAACTGCACCGTATCGAGCACGTCGCGCGGCTCGTCTCGACCGGCAAGCGCGAGCACCTTGTTGACAGCGAGGTCGATCGGATGGAGCAGGTAGCCCACCCGTTCGTCGCGAACCGCCGGCATGAATCGCCACGACGAGTCGTGAGCCCACTCGACCTTCGTCGCGTGGCCGCCTCGGTTGACGATCGCCCTGACGAAACCCGGTTGCCGCATCTCGACGTCGACGCTGTAGCCTTGCTCCCTCATGAGTTCACGGTCGGCCGCAAACGCCTCCGCCACCCGCTGCTCCGAATCGTGGAAGTAGTCCAGGTCGCGGCTGTACCGGGTCGTGTTCGGCTCGAGCAGGACCGCACCGCCGCCGGCGAGGAAGGAGTCGGGGCTCCGGTTGCCGGACAGCAGCCTCGCGAGCTCGGCCTGGTACTCGGTCAGCGGCATAGCCTCCCCGCGACCTCCCACGCCTCGCGGCCTCCGTGCCTTCTGAGCTGCTCCGCAACCCAGGCGACGTCCCCGGGACCCACGAGGTACTCGGGATCGTAGGACCAGAAGCACCGGGAGTGGAATTGCCGGTACGCTCGACGCGCCTCCCGCACCTTGACCATGGCTCGAGCGGCGTCCGGATCGAGCGTGCGGCGGCTCTTCCGGCCGCCGCGTCGGCCGATCTCCGCGAGGTAGGCGCGAACTCTCCGATTCATGCCTAAATCATAGTCCGCTTACGATTAAATTACAAGTAAAAAGGACGTTTGACAGATCGAGCCCGGACAATTCACAAGCTGTCGGCTGCGGACGACGAAGCATCCGCGCCTGGCACGTTTACGTTGAACGTTCAGGAGAGGCCTCGGCCGAGCCACCGACCCGCGGGCGAACCGACGCCGGCACGCCGGGATTACAGCTGGCCTTCCGGCAGAATCTTGAAGAACCACGCCTGAAGTCGCTGCCAGGTGCTTTGGGCCGGCTGCCGCGTTGCGGTTCCGGCGTCCGACTCCCAGATCAGTTGGTCCTCGTCGTCCACACGGACACGCCAGCTGTTGGCCGGCGACATGTCGCGCTCGGCGATCGCCGCGACCTGCTCGGCGAGCTCCGGACTGGTCACGATCAGACCCATCTCGGTGTTGAGCCGGATCGACCGGGGGTCGAGGTTGAGCGAGCCGAAGTAGACGTGCTCGCGGTCGATCACGGCCATCTTGGTGTGGAGACCGGAAAACCCGGCCTCGACCGGTGGCGTGTCGACGATCCCCGGCTGGATCTCCGGATGGGCGCGGAACTCGAACAGCTCGACCCCGGCCTCGAGCAGGGGCTTGCGGTGCTTTTTGTATTTCGCCGTGACCGCCGGCACGTCGTTGGAGGCGAGCGAGTTGGTCAGCACCCGGACCCGAACTCCGCGCTCGTGGGCGTCGCGCAGGATCTCCATCATCCGGTCGCCGGGAATGATGTAAGCGTTGACGACGAGGACCTCGCTCTGCGCACGGTCAACGAGGTCGGCCAGCCCGAGCGAGCCTTCCGACGTCGGTCGCGGGCTGTCGCCGTCCAGGCGGTCGTACTCCGGTGTCGCGGTTCCCGGTGACATCCGAGCCACGAGCGAGGACAGCTCGTCGGTCCAGTCCCGCCGCTCGATCGGAAACGCCGCGACGTCGTCATTGGTACGTAGCGCGTCGAGCTCCTCGCGTCGCACGGCCTCGACCGTGTCCCACGATGGATCGTCGACGAACGCGGAGGCGGCGTAGACCCGCTCACTTTTCCAGAAGTGGTCGAAGATCTCCGACGACCGGGTGGCGGCGTCGCCGAGGACGATCACGTCCAGGTCGTGGAAGTTGTACTTGTGGTGGAGGCCGAAGTAGTGGTCGCCGATATTGCGGCCGCCGAGGATCGCCGTTCGATTGTCGGCGATCAGCAGCTTGTTGTGCATCCGGTGGTTGAGCTTCTTCATCCTCGAGACGGACTCGAAGAGCCGGCCGACGCCCCGGTGAACCCAGGGGTTGAAGATCCGCACCTCGATGTTCGGGTGGGCGTCGAGGTTGGCGAGGCCCCTCTTGCCCTTGACGAAGAGCGCGTCGTCGACCACGATCCGCACGCTGACCCCTCGTTCGGCGGCCTTGATCGTGTGCTCGAGCATCAGCAGGCCGCTCGGGTCGCGGTACCAGAGGTAGTAGAGCATGTCGAGCGACCGCTCCGCAGAGTCGATCACGGCGAGGCGAAACTTCAACGCATCACCGTTGGCGTCGATCGCGGCGAAGCCGGAAACACCGGGACCATGCTGGCCCGCGAGCTCCGAGGCGAGGCGTCCGAACCGAGATGTCGGGTCGGGCTCGGGTACCTCGCGGGTCAGCGGCAGCTCGTACTCCGGCAGGGACGCGCATGCGGCGATCAGGCAGAGCGAGACCGCCGCGATCGTCGCACGGAGCAGTACCTGCATCATTGACTCCTTTCGATCCGCTCCGCTCCGGTGGGCCGTGGATGCTGCGAGCTTCGCCGATCGGTCACCCTCGCTCCGCACCTATCGCGTCGTCGCGGACGTGTCGTCAGCGACGATCTCGGACTCGCCGGTACCGGCATCACCCGGTACCGGCGAGGACCCATTCGACACCCGTGCCACGGCCTCGACTCGCCGACCGACCGACGCCGCCATGCCCTGGAAAAACGGCGCCCGGCCGCCGCCGCGACCATCCAGGATCCGACAGACCTCGGGGCCGATGGTGCCGACACGCACGCCTGTGGCCTCGGCCGCGACGAGCAGAAAGCACCCGTCGCCGGGCCGGCCCGCGGTCAGCAACGCGATCCGGTCCGGGTCGATCTCCAGCAGCGCCTTGCCAATCGCCTGCAGGAAGGGGAGATCTCCGTCGCTCCAGTGCCCGGAGGCCACCCGATCCTCGCCGCTTGCCAACCGCTCGGCCTCGGCGCGGGCCAACGCGACGAGCAACCGCCGACGGTCGCGGGCCAGCTCCTTCTCGCGGCCGAGTCGGAGCTCGACGAGCCCCGGAAGATCATTGTCTGCGGCGTCGAGCAGGGTACGGAGCTCGCGGTTCCGCGCCTCGTGGGCGGCCAACCGCCGTCGGACGCGGTCCCCGGCGACGAAGAAGAGCCTGGTGCCACCCCGCATGGGCTCGGTTCCGATCAGGGCGACGCTGCCGATCTCCGCCGTCGAACGGACATGAGTGCCGCCGCAGGTGTTGAGGTCCAAACCCTCGATCTCGACGAGCCGAACCTCGCCGGACAGCCCCTCCGGCAACAGTCTCGACCTGACACCGAGCGCCTTCAGTTGGTCCATCGACGCGAACCTGATCGTGATCGGGTGAGCTGCGCGGATCTCCTCATTGACCTCGTCCTCGAGCCGCCGGAGATCGAGCTCGTCGAGTGACGCCACGTCGAGCTCGATGTCGCTCAGCTCGGGGCCCATGTGGAAGGCGGTGGTCGCCCATCCGAAGCTCTGCAACGCGACCACGGTCAGCAGGTGCTGGCCCGAGTGCTGCTGCATGTGGTCGAATCGTCGGTCCCAGTCGAGCACCTGGTGGACGGGACCCGGCTCGAGCTCACCCGCGACGGAGTGGCGGATGACGCCGTCGACCATTTGGACGTCGACGACCTCGACATCGTCCATCCGCCCGTGGTCCGCCGGTTGGCCGCCACCCTCCGGGTAGAAGATCGTGTCCTCGGTCACGGCGTAGGCTCGGCCCGAGTCGCGTCCGACTTCGGTCACCTCCGTGTCGAGCTCGCGGCAGGAGGCGTCGTGCTGGAATCGAAACCGGTGCATCGCGCCCGAGTCTACCCGGACCTCGCATCCCGGGCGACCAGCCAGTCCTCCATCAGCGGCAGGGTGAGCGGATCACCTGCGCCGGACTCGCCGTCAACCAGACCGAGCTGAAAGAGCTGGACGATCGACGGCGGTGGCGTCCCGCGCTGTCGGGATCGAGTCCCTCCATCCCCGATTCCAACCACCGTCAGGACCTCGACGGTCGACCCGGAGCGCCGGACATTCAGAACCGGATGATGAGGCCGGTCAGTGCGCGGATCTCGTCGAAATCGTCGTGCTCCATCACCTCGCCCGTGATGAGCAGCGAGAAGGTGCGGTTCAGGTTGACGTTGGCCGACAGCGCGAAGCGCTCGCTCTCGGGGCGGGTCTCGAGCACACCGCCATCCTCACGCTCATAGCGGAAGACCGACAGCGAGGTGATGTAGTCGAGGGAGACGTAGACCTTCTGGCCGAAGGACCGACCGAGCGACATGTAGGTCGTGTCGTAGGAGCTCGTTCCGCGGTCGATCTGGGAGAACGAACCGGACAGGTCGAATCCGATGATGTCGACGAGCGAGAATCCGAAGTTGGTTCGGTCGTACCAATCGTCGCCTCGATTGTTCTGGTCGCGCCCGTAGCCTGCCCACAGCCGGAGCTTCTTCCACGGGCGCACGGTGACACGGATCCGGCCGGACTCGAAGAGCAGTCCTTCGAGCGTCTCCGGCGTCACCGGACGGCCGAAGATGATGTCGTCGGCGATCCGGCGTGTGTCGATCGAGCGACCGTAGTTGTAGGTCCCCTGAAGCCATACGAACCGGGAGAAGGTGTACCGGATGCTGGCGAAAAAGTAGGTCAGCTCGGCGCTGCCGACGCCGGCAGGTCCTTCGAGGTCGTACTCCATCGCCTGATAAAGGAAGAACTTCCGCTTGATCGGGATGAAATTGTTGAAGACCAGCACCGAGCGTTCGGTGAGGTCCTGGTTGCGGATCAGCACCCAGCCGAGCAGGTGCTTGCGACCGTGATTGCCGTCGACGGCGACGTAGGCGCCACCCTTCTTGATGTCGTCGACGTAGCCGACGTCGAGGATCTCGGGCTCGAGCCCGCCGAAGATGCCGAAACGAAACAGCCCGACAGGCGTCTGCCCGGGAAGACGGTACTGGGCGAAGAGGCCCCCCACCGAGCCGAGTGCGCCGAGCTCATGCAACCACATCTGGCCGAGGCGCAGCGTCCACCTCCCGTTGTCGCCCTGGTAGCCGACCCACGCCTCGTAGAGTGAGCTGCGGTCGTCACGTTCTTCACTGCCGGGGAAGGTGGCGAACCGGCCGTCGAGCCCGTAGATCAGACCGGCCTCGGAGCTGTTCTCCGATCCGAAGGTGAGCGTGGCGATGATCTGCGAGGAGTCGTAGCTTGCACCATCGGTGAGTTCTCGATCCGACCAGTCATAGAAGAGCGCGAAGCGGCCCCGTGCCGGAATCGCCTGTGCCGCGGCCACCGACGTCCAAAACGCCGCCAGAGCGACGACGACGGCGAGCAGCCTAGTGACTCGCACGGAGCCGCCTCGATGGGTTGAATCCGCCGTCCGACTGTCCGTCGGGATGACAGGCGTAACAGGCAGGTGACTGATACACGTATCCCATCACCTCGTCGTGGTCTTCATCGGTCTGGATCCGCGGATGGCAGCCACCCGAGATGCAGCTGAAGATGCCGAAGTTGTTCTGATCGACGTGGCATCGGTCGCACCCGGCTCCTCGATGGGGACCTGAGGTGATCGGGAAGTACATGTGGTCGAAGACGCCCTGATTCCACGACAGGTCGCTCGGCTGGTGGCACAGGTCGCACAGCGTCGGGAAGCCGGCCGCGACGTGGTTGGGATTGGTCGCGGTGTTGTAGTCGTCGAGGTGGCAGTCGACGCAGTCGGACGGCAGACCCTGGTACACCCCGCTCGAGTGGCAGGTGACGCACTCCTGCTGTCCGTGCACCCCGAGCAGCGGATAGAAGCTGTGCGCGAAGGTGCCCTGGTTCCAGTTCGGATCGGCGGGGTCGTGGCAGCTGTCGCAGGTCGTCGGGAAGCCG
>JASFPU010000042.1:0-11000 GCA_050115855.1 Holophagae bacterium | reverse complement strand
GGCCGGCACCGACGACCAGAAGCGTCGTTTCCTGGCACCGATGACCGAGCAGCTCATGTTCTCGGCGTATGCGGTGACCGAGCCCGAGGCCGGCTCGGACGTGTCGCGGGTCAGGACCTCGGCGGCCAAGGTGGGCGACGACTACGTGCTCAACGGCGTCAAGTGGTGGATCACCAACGGCTCGGTGGCGAGCTGGTACTTCGTCCTCGCCAGGATCGATGACAAACCGACCGCCTTCGTCGTTCCAGCCGACAGCCCCGGCATCATCCGCGGGCCGAAGGAGATCAACCTCGGCCAACACGCCTCGAACACCGTCCGGGTGACCTTCGAGGATGTCAAAGTCGAGGCGCGCAATCGGCTCGGCGACGAGGGCGACGGCTTCCAGATCGCCATGAAGACCTTCGACCACACCCGCCCCGGTGTCGCCGCCGGCGCCAACGGCATCGCCAAGGCGGCGCTCAACATCGCGCTGTCGTACGCCAAGCGCCGTCGGACCTTCGACAAGAAGCTGATCTCCAACCAGGGGATCTCGTTCAAGCTGGCGGAGATGATGACCCGGCTCGACGCGGCCCGCTCGCTGACCTACACGGCCGCCTGGCTGTTCGACCGCGGCGAGGACAACGCCCGCGAGGCAGCCCAGGCCAAGTGGTTCGCCGCCGACGCCGCGATGCAGGCCGCGGTCGAGTGTGCGCAGGTGCTCGGCGGCTACGGATTCACCTCCGAGATGCCGGCCGAGAAGTTGATCCGAGACGCCAAGATCTACCAGATCTACGAGGGAGCCTCCGAGATCCAGAAGATGATCATCGTCGGCAAGCTGATGAGGATGCGGGAGGTCCACTGATGATCGGCGACATCCGCCGGCTCACCGCCAAGGTCGCCGAACGGTTCAAGCGACGCTTCACCGGGACGACCTTCTCCTGCCCGGTCTGCCACCTCGAGCTGGCGGTCGTCGACGCCGGCTCGCACCGCCTGCTGGTGTGCCCGTTGTGCGGCGTGGTGCTCGACGTCGACTCCGTGTACGGTCACGTCGTGCCCGTCGTGCTCGACGTCGAGCTCTACCGCCCGCAACCGAAGGCTCGGGTCCACCCGTTGGCGACGCACATCCCTGTCGGCCTGTACCCCTTCGCGGTGCTCGGCGCAGTGCTGCTGACGGTCGCGTCCCTGGTCGGTTCGAGGATGCCGGGCCTCGCGCCGCTGCTCGCGCGAGCCCCGGTCGTCGCCGACGCGACGCTCGTGCTGCTGGCGGTGTCGGTCGGTCTGTCGATCGTCACCCTGGCCTCCGGGCTCCGGGACTGGTACCGCCGCTACCGCCGCCGGCCGTACTGGCAGATCCGGCTCAAGATCGCGGGTTCGATCGGGTTTCTCATCGTCGGCGGCGCCGCGGTCGCGCTGCACGCCTCCGGTCTGGTCTTCTCGGCCGCCACCGGGCTCATCGACCTGGCGTCACCGGTGGCCGTCGCCGCCGCTGTGGTCCAGCTGGTGCTCCTGACGGTGGGGATGGTCGTGATCGCCACCCTCGGTCACGTCGGCGGGACGCTCGTCTTCGGCCGCTGAAGCGGGGGACGGGGCGCACGCCGCCGCCGCACCGGTTTGCCGACCGGTTGCTATGATCGTCGGCGACGCAACCACTGATCGCGCGAAAGGACGCCCGGTGTGAATTGGGAGACGAGCTTCGTATTCGCCCTCGTGGTGATCGCCGGCGCCGCGATGGCGAGCGGCCGGGTCCGGATGGACATGACTGCGTTTCTGGTCGTGATCGCCTTGGGTTTGAGCGGCATCCTGACACCCGGCGAGGCGCTCGCAGGGTTCTCGGATCCCGTCGTCCTGACCATCGCGGGTCTGTTGGTGGTCGGCGAGGGGCTGGCCCGGACCGGGATCGCCGCCACCATCGGCAGCTGGGTGACCTTCATCGCGGGCCGGAACGAGAACCGCGTGCTGCTGTTGCTGATGGTCGCCGGGGCGTTTCTCAGCAGCATCATGAGCTCGACCGCCGTCGTTGCCATCTTCATCCCGGTCGCGATCAACATCGCCCAGACGACCGGGATGAGCCGGGCGAGAATCCTGCTGCCGCTCGCCTACGCGGTGATCATCGGCGGCATGATGACCCTGCTCGCCACCGCGCCGAACCTGGTGGTGAGCGGGGCGCTCGACAAGGCGGAGTTCGAGCCGTTCGCCTTCTTCGCCTTCACCCCGATCGGCGCGGCCGTGCTGGTGATCGCCATCGTCTACGCGCTGTGGCTCGGTCGGCGGCTCTTCCCGGGCGGCGCGCACGATGGCCGCGAAGCCTCGGCCGTCAGCATCCGCCAGCTCGCGCGACGTTACGGGCTGGCCGGGGGTCTGTACCGGCTCGAGGTCCACGATCGGAGCCTGATCATTGGCTCCACACTCGCCGAGTCCGGCCTCGGGTCGAGGTACGGCGTCCGTGTCCTCGGTGTCGAGCGCACGGAGGCCTTCATCGCGAGGGTGATCGGAGCACCGAGCGCACAGCTCAAGATCCGCGAAGGCGACGTGCTCATCGTCCAGGCCCACGGCCCCGACTTCGCCCGCTGCGTCGACGAGCTCGAGCTCGAGGTGCAACCGATGCAGGACCGACACGGCCGGCTCATGGTGCGCGACGTCGGCATCGCGGAGGTCCTCATCTCGCCCGAGTCGTCGCTCAAGGGGAAGACCCTGCGCGAGCGCAAGTTCAGGTCCCGTCACCAGATCGAGGTCATCGGTCTGCGCCGCGCCGGTGACGTGGTCGAGGCCTACCTGGACGAGCGACTGCGCCCCGGCGACACGCTCCTGGTGGCCGGCCCCTGGGTGCGGATCCAGCACCTGCACGAGGACCTCGGGGACTTCGTCGTGCTCACCATGCCGCGGGAGCTCCAGGTCATGGCGCCGGCACGGAAGCGGGCGCCGATCGCGGTCGTTGCGGTGACCGCCATGGTGGTGGTCACGGTGCTCGACGTCGTGCCGGTGGTGCTCATCGTCATGACCACGGCGATCGTCCTGATCCTGACCCGGTGTCTGACCATGCAGGACGCCTACCGCGCGATGCACTGGAGCGCCGTGTTCCTGATCGCCGGCATGCTGCCGATCGCCGACGCGCTGCAGAAGACCGGCGGCGTCGACCTCATCGTCGGTCAGCTGGTCGGGGGGCTCGGCGAGCACGGCCCGTGGGTGATGACGGCCGGGCTGTTTCTCGTCACCGCGGTGCTCGGCAGCCTGCTGTCGAGCTCGCCGACCGCGGTGCTCATGGCGCCGGTCGCGATCAGCATCGCGAATGCGATGGACATCTCGCCCTACCCGCTGGCCATGGCGGTCGCCATCGCGGCGTCCGCGGCCTACGTGTCGCCGATCTCGTCGCCGGTCGGGACCCTGGTCATGGAGCCCGGGGGGTACCGCTACCTCGACTTCGTCAAGGCCGGCGTCCCCCTGCTGCTGCTCACATGGGCGGTCGCCGTGGCGCTCATCCCGCTGCTGTTCCCCTTCTGACGGCGCACACCTTCCGGACGTCGCCGCGGTGGCGCGCAGAGTACACTTCGGTCGATGATCCGGATGTCCCAACGGTGCTGCTGGCTGCTGCTCGCTGTCCTGACGGTCGCGCCGAGCGTGTCGGCTGATCAGTGGTACGAGCACTACGCCCGCGCCGAGAAGGCGCTCATCAAGGGGGACAACCAGGCGGCGATCACCGAGCTCAATCTGGCCATCGAGCGGCGGGGCGACTCCGGAGCGCGGGTCCGGACCTACGGCATGCGAGTCACCGACTACTTTCCGTACCTCAAGCTCGGCATCGCGTACTTCGCCATGGGTGAGTACGAGGCGGCGCTGCGCGCCTTCGACACCGAGGAGCAGCTCGGCGCGATCCGGGAGTCGCCGGAGGCCTCCGGCGAGCTGGCGAGGTTCCGTCGCCGCGCGACCGATGCTCGTGCCGAGCAGCGGGCCGCCCGACAACGCGCCGTGGACGAGCTGGTCGAAGACAACCTGACCGAGGCCCGACGGTTGACCGGTGAGGATCGCCTCGATGCGGCCCTCGCCGCGGTCGACCGCGCGCTCGCGCTCGCACCGGACAATCCGGAGGCTGCCGAGCTCGCCGACCGGCTCCGGGCGTCGATCGTGCGACGCGATGACGAACGGAGGAACCGTGAGCGTTCGGCGACCCTGATCGCCGAGGGTCGCCGGATGCGCAGCGCCGGCCGACTCGGCGAGGCCGCGGCCCGGTTCCGTCAGGCGATGGTCCTCGATCCCGCCGGAGACGCGGCCGATCTCCTCGACGACGTGCAAGCAGAGCTGGCCGCCGCAACCGACGCCGACGCACGGGAGGCCGGATCGGCAACCCTGGACCGCGCCGAGCAGCTGCGCGATCGGGGCGAGCTCGAGGCGGCGCTCGGGCTGGTGCAGCAGGTGCTCGCGTCCGGTGTCGACGACGATCGCGCCGGCGCGCTCGAGGCGGAGCTCCTGACCCGGATTTCAAAGACCGAGAGGTCGGCCGAGATCGATCGGCTGATGGCCGACGCACGGGACAGCCTCGCCCGGGGCGACGTCGAGGCAGCGCTCGCCGACGCCAACCTCGTGCTGGCCAAGGAGCGCGGACACGCTGGTGCGCTCGAGGTGGTGCGGGAGGCGTACAACCGCCTGAGCCGCCAGCTCCTGGGCGATGGTCGGGCGCAGAACCTGCCACCGGCGATCCGGTTCGCGGATCTCCGCCGGGAGCAGCCCGACGGGGTTCTCGTCCAGCTCGTCCGAGACCCCGCGCTCCGACTGACCGGAGTCATCGTCGACGAAGGACCGGTTGCCGTCGACGTCGATCTCGACGGCCGGCCGGTGACGGATGTCGACCTCTCCGAGCAGGTTGTCGGCGGCGTGACGGTCACCGAGTTCCGGATCGACGCCGAGCTCGGCACGGGCCGGTCCGTCATCGGCGTCGAGGCGACCGACGACCGGGGCCTGAGCTCGCGTGGTGAGTACACCGTCGACCACCGGAGTCCGCCGCTGCGGTCGTCCTGGTTGTGGGCGACCGTCGTGTCGATCGCTCTGGTGGTGGTCCTCATCGCGGTCGGCCGTCGGATCCGTCGTCGACGGCTGCTGCGCCGCCGGCGTTTCAATCCGTACATCGCCGGACCGCCCGTGCTCGACCCGAAGCTGTTCGTGGGACGCGACGCCCTCGTCGATCGGGTGCTCGCGACCGTGCCGAACAACAGCCTGCTGCTGCTCGGCGAGCGCCGGATCGGAAAGACGTCGATCCTCCAGCAGCTGCGATTGCGCCTGCCCGAGCTCGACCACCCGAGGTTCTGCTTCGTTCCCGCGATGGTCGATCTCCAGGGTGTGCCCGAGGAGGCGTTTTTCGCGGTGGTCGCCGAGGCGGTGGGGGAGGCCATCTCGGACGACACGATGACCGGGGCGACATCGGCCGACGGCTACGACTCGCGCGACCTGGTGCGGGATCTCCGGCGCGTCCTGCCGACCCTGACCTGCTCCGACCTCCGGCGGCCGAAGCTGGTGCTGCTGCTCGACGAGATCGACGAGCTCAACGGGTACTCGCACCGCACCAACCAGCGGTTGCGGGGTCTCTTCATGCGGTCGTTCGCCGACCAGCTGGTCGCCGTCGCGGCCGGCGTCGGGATTGCCCGCGACTGGGACCACGAGGGCAGCCCCTGGTACAACTTCTTCGAGGAGCTCGACGTCGGCCCGTTGGATCCCAGCGCGGCCAGGAAGCTGGTGATCGAGCCGATCGCCGGCGTCCTAGCCGTTGACGATGCCGCCGTCGAGCACCTCCTCGCCACGGCCGGCGGCCGGCCCTACCTGATCCAGAAGATCGCACTCGCCGCGGTGCAACGGGCCCACGAGGAGGGCCGGGGCCGCATCACGCTCGACGACGTCGAGTCGGCTGCCGCTCGCTGACCGGACTGACGGTCGTGGCGGTGTCGCCCCGCGGCCCGCTCCGTCTCCCGGCCGGCTCATCCGCCGAACGTGAAGATTCCGGAGAGCGACGTGATCGTCGTGCGTTCCGACAGGTCGACCGCGACGTCGAGCTGGAACTTCCGCCACGCGAAGCCGATGCCCACAGAGCCGTGCGAGACGCTGTCGTCGATGGTCGGCTCGGCGTCGGATCCGATCGCCCCCGACCCACCCTCGGGGTCGTGCCACAGACCGACACGGACGCCGATCAACGGTCGGCTCTCGAGAAACACCCACTCGGCGCCGAGGTGGGGCCGAACCCGATTCTCGATCCCGCTCAGGTGCTCGAGCTCGGCGGCGACGGTCGCGTGGCCGCCGTCCGACGACCACCGGGCGCCGGCCGACACGATGTCCGGGAAGACCGCACGACCGCCGCTCGGGAAGCGGAAGTCGGCACCGGTCCGCGCTGCGGCCCCGATCGCCCACGACTGGTCGAGGTTGCACAGCACGCCCGCCGTCGCGCCGAGCTCGGTCTGCACCTCGTCCTCGAAGAACGGATAGGACGATGGACTGCCGGCGAGACCTTCCGTGAATGCGCCGGCGAACGCCGTGACGCCGAAGCCGATGCTGACCGTATCGCTCAGCCGGACCGCCGCTGACCCCCCGACGTTAGCGATGACGAGGCTCGACAGGGGAATCGGCTCGCCGTTGACGGTCGGCCACTCGGCGGGAAACTCGAGGCTGGACAGGGTCTGACCGTACAACGCAAACGACCAGGTCTGTCGGGGCAGCACGAAGGAGAGAAACCCAAGGCTCGACTGGTTCGATGCCACCGCGTCGCGATCCTCGCTCCAGCCTCGGCCCTCGGCCGAGATCTCGGGCCGGACCAGCTGCATCAACCCGGATGGGTTGGTCCACGCCGCGGTCGCGTCATCGGCGACCGCGACGAAGGCGCCACCAAGACCGAGGCTGCGGGCGCCGGGACTGACGGCGGGCGGTTCGACACTGGTCTGGCCGGAAACCACCGGGCAGACCAACGCGGCGAAGATCGCGGCGAACCCTCCTCTGATCCTCACTCGGTTTCCAATCATTGCCGTCATCGTAGCCGAAACCTCACTCGAACCTCACAACTCCGTCAGGCGCGGTGACCGCCGCGAACCGACACTCGTCAATGAGATACGGAGCCGAGCACCGAACGGCTCACACAATCGGAGGTCACCATGAGCGTTCTCAATCCGCACATCCGTCACATCCTGATCGGGACCGTTGCCGTGCTGCTCGCGGCGGGCGGTGCGTCGGCCCAGGAAGATCCAGCCGCTCGAGCCGGCAGCGCGCCCACGACCAAGGTCCGGGACTGGACGCTGCGCTTCGGGATCGTTGTCGCCGAGACCTCCGGGTCGACCTCGGTCGAGGCCGATCCGTCAACGGTGAATGTCCGACTCAGCGGCGGCGGCGGAGTCTTCGCCAATCTCGAGTACAAGCTCAGCCCCCTGCTCGGCCTCGAGTTCGGAACCACCGCGCTCGGTCTCGACATGGACGTCTCGGCCGGTGCCGTCAAGCACTGGGGCACCGAGGTCGACCTCCTGTCCATGGGGGCTCTGACGCTCGGAACCAACTTCCACTTCATCCGGACGCCGTCGGTCATCGTCTACGCCGGTCCGATGATCGCCTTCAACAGGTACAGCAAGTGGACCGTCAGGACCGGGTGGGACGACGGCTGGTGGCCGGGCGATCACCACCACGACGAATGGGTGTCGGTGCGGTCTCGGACCGACTCCGAGGTGACGTGGGGCGCCAAGATCGGCATCGACATCGTCCTGACCAAGCGCGGCAACTGGACCTTCGGCGGGTCACTGTCGTACCTCGACGCGAGCTACGAGTTCGAGCAGGACGACGGAGGTGGTCGAGGGTCGATCGGCCTGGACCCGCTGATGTTCAGCTTCGGAGGTGGATTCAGGTTCTGACGTCAACCGCAAGGAGGCGACGACCGATCCCGCCGGTCATCGGCGGGATCGGTCTCTCGATCCGTCATGGCCGCAGTCGGGCTCGAGGCTCTAGAATGTCTCTCGATGCAACCGGAGAGGGATTCATTTCGAGTGGCCGACTGGCTGGTCCAGCCTCAGCTCAACCGGCTGACGAGAGCCGACGGCGAAGCGGTGCAGCTCGAGCCGAAAATGATGGACGTTCTGGTTCGGCTCGCCCGCACGCCCGGCGAGGTCGTGTCACGCGAGGCGCTGATCGACGCCGTGTGGCCGGAGGTCTACATCTCTGAATCCGTGCTCACCCGGGCCATTGCCGGTCTTCGACGAGCCCTCGGCGACGACGCTCGGCGGCCCCGTTTCATCGAGACCATCTCGAAGCGCGGCTACCGACTGATCGTCGACGTGGAGACGCCGGTCCTCGGTGCGCGGACCACGCCCACAATCGGCTTTCCCGGCGGGTCCTACGTCGTCGGTCAGTGGGTGCGGGCCGAGGGTTTTTACGGCCGCGCGGCCCAGCTCGACGAGGTGCTCGACAGCCCGCGCAACGGGTTCTGGGTCGTCGGCACCCGGCGCCGCGGCAAGACCTCCTTTTTGAAACAGCTCGAGCATCTCGCGGAAAGCCGCCCGGAGAGGGGACTGATCCCGGTCTTCTGGGATCTGCAGGGGGTCGACGATCTGGACGCGCTGGCGTTCAGCCTCGAGGAGGCGCTGGCCGACGCCGAAACCCGTATCGGTGACGTCGGGGTGACGCTCGGCGACGTGCTGAACGACGATGTCTTTCGAACGCTGGCCGCCGTCCGACGCCGGATGCAGGCTGCGGACCGGAGGTTGCTGCTGCTCTGCGACGAGGCGGAGGCGCTGAAGAGTCTGACCGTCCGATCGGAGGCCGCGCTCGGACGGTTGCGCCGTGCGCTGCTCGCCCGCGACGGTGTCCGTGCGGTGATGGCCTCCGGTCCTCGATTGTGGGATCTCGCCACCGGTTCGGCGACGTCGCCCTTCCTCGACGGCTTTCTGCCCCCGTTGTATCTCGGTGCGCTCGACCACGCCGAGGCCCGCGCACTGGTTCTCCAGCGCCAGCTCGGCGACGGCGCCCGACCTGACCTCACCGACGCGGAGGTCGAGGAGATCTGTCGATGGGGTGGGGGGCACCCGTTCCTGCTCCAGCTGCTCAGTAAACGGGCGATCGAGCGCGGCGACGTCAGCCGTGCGGTGGCGGCGGTGGCCGGCGACCGCTCGGTGTCCAGCCTGTTCGAGGTCGATCTCGAGCTGCTCGACGACGGGCAACGCAGGGTGCTCGATGATCTGGCTCACGGTCGACGCGCCGCGGTTGACCGCGACGCGCGGTCGATGTTCGAGCTTTGTCAGCTCGGCCTGGTGGACGGCGAGTCCGGCGCAGGTGATCCGCTCACCCTGCCGCTGATGAGGGACTGGCTGGTCGCTCGGGATGCGAAGTCCGGGTAGACTCGGACGCGATGCACCGGTTTCGATTCCAACGGAACGCCTACTGCCGGGAGCTCGATACCGAGGTCCTCGACGTCGGACGCGACTCGGGCGGCGCCTCCGCCGTGACCGACGACACGATCTTCTACCCGGAAGGAGGCAGCCAGCCTGCGGACCGTCGGCGGTTGCTCGTCGCGTTGTTGGCTCCGTAGAGATCGGTGGATCGACCACGCCGACAGCACGACCTTCGACTCCGGACGGGAACGACACCTGTCGCTGAAGCCTCGACCGGCTCGGCAGTCACAGGACTGACGCGAATATCGGGCAACCAAACCACCGGAAAAGCCTGGTCCTCGACTGAAGTGACCCCGGTCACACCAATTGGACGGCATTATGAGATCGAGTTTCTTTTTCGTAAGTTGAGTGGTACGAGAATTTATGGACGACATGGTAGAGTGCGAACACGATGATCGAGAATACCCCGGCTCACACGACACTGAGGAGCGGCGCGGTCGGTCAGTTCTACGCTTGCTCATACCTGCGATGGATGCCCAGCCGGGGGCTCCTCTCCTCCCTCCTTCTGGCGGCCGTTGCGCTCTCGGTCGTTTTCTCCCCGGGTTCGATCAGTTCGGCGGATGAGATCGAGATCGGCGACTCGCCGGGGCCGTTGAGCAGCGCCCACGAGGGGCTCGACGATCCCGACAGCTGCGACAGCTGCCACAACGACGATCTCGAGGTCGAGGGCGACCGCTGCCTGGTGTGCCACGACCGCATCGCAGACCGCATGGCCGCAGGAAAGGGCCTGCACCGTGAGGTCACCGTGGACGACTGCGCGATGTGCCACGCCGAGCACGGTGGCCGAAACTCCGAGATGCTGCCGCTCGATCGCGACGACTTCGACCACGCCGCCGAAACCGGTTTCGCGCTCGAGGGCTTCCACGGTGAGTTCGCCGGCGACTGCTCGCGCTGCCACACGACTCGTTCCTTTCTCGAGCTCGAACCAGGCTGCGCGTCGTGTCACGGGGACGCCCACAAGGGAACCCTCGGCACCGACTGCAGGAAGTGCCACCAGGTCGACCGGCACTTCAAGAACGCGTCTCGCGCGTTCCACAAGTCAGCGCTCCTGCCGCTCGAGGGACGCCACCTCGAGGTCCCGTGCGCGGACTGCCACCTCGATCCGGTCATCGAGGGCACACCGACTCGCTGCTACGACTGCCACTGGATCCGGCGCCAGGACTCCCCCCACGGGACCCGGCTCGGCAACGAGTGCGAGGACTGCCACCGGCCGATCTCGTGGCTCGCGGTGAACTGGGAGCACGGCGCGGCGACCGGCTTCCCGCTCAACGGCGCCCACCACACCGTTGACTGCACCGGTTGCCACCCCGACCACCGCTACGACCTGCCGGCCGACCCTGACTGCTATAGCTGCCACATCGAGGACTACAACGAAGCCCGCGAGCCGAACCACGCGGCGGCCGGATTCCCGACTGACTGTCAGCAGTGCCACAGCCCGGCCGATCCGTCGTGGGGCGGTGCGACATTCGATCACATGTTGTATCCGCTGGTCGGCCGGCACGCGACGCTGGACTGCGACGCCTGCCACTCGAGCGGGGTGTACCAGGGTCTGCCGTCCGACTGCGTCGACTGCCACATGAGCGACTACGAAGGGGCCGACAATCCGGACCATATCGCGGCCGG
>JASFPU010000041.1:0-11174 GCA_050115855.1 Holophagae bacterium | reverse complement strand
CCCGCCCCGGGGCGGCTTCTTCTTCTGGCTCGAGCTCGCGCACGGCTCGAGCCGCGAGCTGTTCGACCGAGCGGTCGCCGAGGGCGTGGCGTTCGTTCCGGGCACTGCGTTCTACCCGGATCTCGATGAACAGGTCGGCGAGGCCCACTGGGGCGACCGTTTCGCCCGGCTGTGCTTCACCTTCGCCGACCACGCGGCGATCGACGAGGGGTGCCGGAGGCTCGGCCGCGCGCTCGCCGCGGGCTGAACCTCATCAGCCTGAGCCATCACCGGGCCATCGGGGCCGGAGCGTCCAGGGGACCAGCATCGGCACCCGCCGGCGGTACGCGCGGAACCGTTCCCCGAAATCCGCCTCCAAATCCTGCTCCTCGAGGGCGGTGCCGAGCACGATCCAACCGGTCCACAGCAGGTTGAACAGGAGCCGGTCGGCGGTCAGGTCCGGGCACGACCAGATCATGATCAGAACACAGCTGTACAGCGGATGCCGGACCCAGCGGTACGGCCCGTCGACGATCAACGACGGCTCCGGCCGCTGCCGCCCACGGACCCGGTGGCGGATCGCTCGCAGCCCGAAACCATCGAAGCCGTGCAGGGCTCGGAGGCCCGAGACGAAGCCGACGACGGCCGCCACGAAGGCGATGCGGAAGGGCCACCTCCACGGTCCCTCGAGCTGAACGACATCGATCAAAGAGCGCTGCCAGAGCACGAGCACGAGCGACAGGACGACGCCGGAGCCGATCGAGTACACCGCGTGATCGAGGTGGCCGGGCACGACGCCGGCGAGTCGGCGCCGGAACGACCGTCGGATCATCCCGCTGTGCTGCATGAAGAACACCATCGACAGAAAGCCGTCCCAGATGAGCACCCCCGTCAGATCCATCCGGAGGTCGACACAGTGGAAGGAGCCGAGCCACAGAAAGCCGCCGAACGCGACCAGCGAACCACCGCCGACCACCACCGACACAATGCCGATCACGCGCGACATCACCTCCGCATCCTCGGGAGCATGCCCCTGGGCCGTCACGAGGTCCGGATCTTGCCCTTCATGAGGTAGACCTGGAAGCCCAGACTGGCCTTGACGGCAAGCCGCTTGAGCTCGCCGAGCGGGAGGCCGGCGACGCCATCGGTCTGGTTGTCGCCGTACAGAAAGCACACCACCTTGTCCCGCACTCGAACCGGCAGGATGTAGCAGTCGCTGGGCGGTGGGCCGCCGAGCCCGAGCACGAGCTCCGTGTTGTGCGGCATGGTCGGCAGCGGGCCGAGCCAGAACTCGACGCCCCGGAGCAGGCCCGAGAACACCGACGGCTCCTCCGCAGGGATCGCGATCGCCCGCACCGCCGCCTCGTCGACCCCGGTGCCCTCACCGCGCCAGCCGAGGATCTTCCCCTGCCGGTGCATCAACATCGCTCGACGCCTCAGGAACGGAGCGCAGAAGCCGAGCATGGCGTCGGCGATGTCATCGCGCATCTCGACGTTCTGCATCGCCAGCGACGCCGCGGCGAGGAGCGCCTCGGGACCGATCTGATCGACCTGCGGGTCGGGATCTTCACGCCGGGACGGTGCGGACGTTTCGGGTTCGGGTACGGGTTCGGATTCGGGCTCGGGTTCGGATTCGGGTTCGGGTACGGGTTCGGACTCGGGCTGGGGTAGCCCGCGCTGGAGCGTCCGCACACCCGACAGATCGGTCATCTCGTCGTCGTCGGAAACCGGCTCGAACCTCAGTGACGGGAACAGGTCGAGGTCCTCGCCGCTGAGCTCGAGCTCGTTATCCGGCTTGGGAGCCGGGCGTCGCGCTTGCGCAGCGGCCGGCGCCTCACCCCGCCCCTCGGCCCCGCCGGAAGTCGGGCCGGCTTCGTGGCCTGCAGCACTCGTCCGACGAGCTTCTCCCGGCGGTCGGTCCTGATCGCCGTGCAGCCGGCGGACGAGCCCGGCGTAGCGGGCCGTGATCGGCGCGTTGTAGTGCCGGTGGAGCGCTTCGACGAAGCGGACCTCGAGGGTGACGAAGCTCGCCACCATGCAGCCGGTCTGCTGGGCAATCTCGTCCTCGACCAGCAGATCGCCCGGGCTGAGCGTGGCGACCGACAGCGTCCGGCCCTCGAGCCGGAACGGCACCACCTCGAGCCGGCTGGCGATCCGTGCCGTGAGCATCCGCAGTGCCGCCGGGCTGGCGAACTCGAGATCAGCGGCGCTCGCGGTCCGGGTCTTGTGGAACCTGCCGAGCGCCTCGAGCAGCGCGGTCTCCGACATCAGCCTGAGATCCAGAATCTCGGTGTCGAGCCGGCCCTGGCGTCCGCGCTGCGCCTCCATCGCGCGCCGGAGCTCGTCCTTGGTCAGCAAACGCTGATTCAGCAGCCACTCGGCGAAGGGTCGATCGTCTGTCACTGGGGCTCCTCGACGTCCATTCGAGGATAACAAACTGGTCGCGAACGCCGCTGGCGTCGACTAGCGACCGAGGTAGTACAGCAGGAGGAAGCCACCGAGGATGATCACCGCCCAGAACGCGATCGCGCCGGTGGTCCAGGTCCGGGCGAAGACGCCTTCGGGCCCGTGCAGCCGGTAGATCAGCGAGTAGAGCCGGCCGATCAGCAGCCGGACCGGCGCCCGGATTGCGTCGATCACGACGCCGCCGACCCGACCGACACCGCGCACGACCGCCGGCAGCGCCCGACGGTAGGTCCAGTCGAAGTCCAGGTTGACCGACCGCAACTCCGGCGGGTACAGCCCGGTGAGCTGCAGGAAGGTGAACGCCAGAGCCGAGAACAGCAGCAGCTGATACTGCGTGATCACGTGAGTCGTGGTGTACGGCTCGTACTCCATCGGGTACGGCAGCACCCGATAGAAGACCTCCGGAAACACGCCGATGGCGACGCACATGACGGCCATGATCGCCATCGCCGCGAGCATGTGGGCCGGCGCCTCCTTGACCCGCTTGCCCGAGTCGTGCGCGAAGAACGCGAAGTACGGGATCTTGATCCCCGAGTGGTGGAACACACCGGCCGAGGCGAACAACAGCATGAGCCAGATCACGACGTGGTGACCGGCAGCGGTCTCGTCGAGGATCAGCGACTTGGTGACGAAGCCCGACAGGAACGGAAACGCAGAGATCGACGCCGCACCGACAATGCACAACCCTGCGGTCCACGGCATGGTCTTGTACAGCCCGCCGAGCTCGGAACCCAGACAGGTGCCGGTGCGCAGCAGCACCGCCCCCATGGCCATGAACAGCAGACCCTCGAAGATGATGTTGGCGAAGGCGTAGGCGGCGGTGCCGTTGATGGCGAGCTCGGTGCCGACGCCGACGCCGACCACCATGAAACCGAGCTGGTTGTTGAGCGAGTAGGTCAGGACCCGGCGCAGGTCGTTCTCGATGACCGCGTAGAAGATCGGGAACGCGGTCATGATCGCGCCGATCACGATGAGCACCCCGGTCCCAGGAAAGCCGCGCGCCAAGGCATAGACCGCGAGCTTGGTCGTGAAGATGCTCAGGTAGACGGTACCGGTCGGCGTCGACTCCGGGTAGGAGTCCTGCAGCCAGTTGTGGAGCAGCGGGAATGCGCACTTGATGCCGAAGGCGAAGAAGATGAGCACCACGCCGAGGCTCGCCGTCGCCAACCGGCCGTCGTCGCCGATCAGCTTGCCGAAGTCGAGTGACCCGGTGTCCGCGAAATGGAGGACCACTCCGGCGAGCAGGATCACGCCCGATCCGACCTGGATGATCAGGTAGCGCATGCCGGCCCTCGCGGCCCGTTCGGTTCGGCCGGCCCAGACCAGGAAGACCGACGTGACGGCGGTCAACTCCCAGTAGACGAAGAGCGTGATGAGATCACCGGCGAAGACGGCGCCGACCGCCGAGCCGACGTAGGTCAACGCGGCGGCGATCTGAACGCCGTCTCTGACGTGGAGCCCGTAGATCCCGCCCAGAATGGCGGCGATGAAGAAGACGATGCCGAAGACCAGGCTCAGTCCATCGACCCGCACCGGGGTCAGCACATGCCCGAACAGCACCCAGCTCTGGACCATGCCCCTGTCGAGGCTGAGCAGATTGACGAACCCGAGCACTGGAAAGACGACCCCGGCCCACGGCCGCAGGCGGCTCGGCAGCAGCACGACGAGCAGGCCGCCGAGGATCAGGATCGCACCGGGCGGGAGGACGCTACTCATAATAGTCCTCGTCCCGCTTCAGCACCTTGCGGAGCTGGGTCGCCGTCAACACCAGGAAAACGCAGGCGACGAAGCCGAAGATGCTGTAGAACCCCGGCCAGTACTCGAAATCGAAGTGCAGGTGGTGCTTGTACGGGAGCAGGTCGGCGAGCGCGACAACGGCGCAGATCGCGAACAGACCGCCGATGACCTTCTTGACGTTACGGCGGTCGTCGAGCCAGTGTTCGCGGTCGGTCGTGCGGTGTTCGGTCATGGCAGCATCCCGGTCAGCAGTCGCCAAATGTCGTCGGCGATGAAAAACAGCGTGATTCCACCCAGCGCGGTGATCACGGGCGGCAGCACGCAGAGCAACGGTGCCTCGCGAATGCCGCGGTCCGGGTCGGCGTCGTGGGCACCGTCAGCCGCCGATCGGAAGAAGCCGCGCACGACCACCGGCATGAGGTAGGCGATCGACAGCAGGGAGCTCGCCATCAGGACCACCATCATCACCCACTGCCCGGCCTCAGCGGCGCCGAGCAGGAGGAACCACTTGCTCCACGACCCGCCCATCGGCGGCAGACCGATGACGCTCAGCGAGCCGAGCAGGAAGGCGCCGAAGGTGAACGGCATCCGGCGGCCCAGCCCGTCGAGCTCGGAGACCTCGGTCTTGTGCGCGCCGACCATGATCGCGCCGGCACAGAAGAACAGGGTGATCTTGCCGAACGCGTGCATGACGATGTGCATGCCTCCGCCGAGCACACCGGCCGACGTCGCGAGCGCCGCGCCGAGCACGATGTAGCTCAGCTGGCTGATCGTCGAGTAGGCGAGCCGCGCCTTGAGATTGTCCTTGCCGATGGCGACCACCGACGCCGCGACGATCGTGAAGGCGGCGACCCAGGTCAGCCAGTGGCTCGCGTCAGTTGCGGAAAGCAGATCGATGCCGAACACGTAGACGACGACCTTGAGGATGGTGAAGACACCGGCCTTGACCACCGCCACGGCGTGCAGCAGGGCGCTCACCGGGGTCGGCGCCACCATCGCGGCGGGCAGCCAACGGTGGAACGGCATGAGCGCCGCCTTGCCGGTGCCGAAGGCGTACAGCGCGAGCAGGGCTGCCACGTGCCAGCCACCCAACCGGCCGGCGAGGATACCGCCGGGCCGGAAGTCGGTGGTGCCGGCAGCGAGGTAGGTCCAGACCAGGGCGAACAGCAAGAACGCAATCGAGGTCCCCATCAGGATGCCGAGGTACATGCGGCCGGCCCGGCGCGCCTGATCGGTCCCCGAGTGCGTCACCAACGGGTACGTCGAGATCGTGATGAGCTCGTAGAAGACGAACAGTGTGAACACGTTGGCGGCGAAGGCGACACCCATGGCGCCGCAGATCGCCACCGCGAAGCAGAGGTAGAACCGAGTCTGGTTTTCCTCGTGGTGGCCGCGCATGTACCCGATCGAGTACAGCGTGGTGACGATCCACAGACCCGAGGCGACCAGGGCGAAGAGCATCCCGAGCGGCTCGACCTCGAAAGCGAGGTCGAGCCCGGGCAGCACCTCGACGAGCTCGATCCGCGGACGGCCTCCGGCCTGGACCGCGGGCAGCACCACCCCGGCGACGAGCCCGAACAGGCTGACGCCGACCAGCACCGTGGCGGTCTCGCGGAGGTTGGGCCACCGGTGCAGCAACGCGACGAGCACCACCGCGAGCAACGGCCACGCGACGGCCAGGCCGACGGCTGTCGCGACCGTCACGGCGTGCCTCCGAGCAGCATCCGAGCCGCGGCCGACGCGACACCGGCGCTGAGCGACGTGAAGACGCCGAAGAACACCGTCGAACCGATCAGCAGCCAGATCGGCAGCAGCAGGCTGAACGGCGCCTCGGTGACCTCGGCGGCGTCGTCGGGCGGCGACCGGAAGTAGCCGACCTCGACGACGCGCCAGACATAGATCACGGCGAGCAGCGAGCTGAGGAGAATCAGGAACGCCACCGGCCACAGCCCAGCGTCGAGAGCGCCGAGCACCAGGTACCACTTGCTGACGAAGCCGACCGTCAGCGGCACCCCGATCAGGCTCAGCCCGCCGACAACGAAGGCGGCGAAGGTCAATGGCATGCGGCGGCCAAGACCGGCAAACGCGTCGAGCCGGGTCGAGCCGACACGCAGCAGGACCGCCGCGAGCACCAGGAACAGGCCGCACTTCATGATCGCGTGGTTGAAGACGTGCACGAGACCGCCGGTCAGACCGTGCTGATTCGCCAGCGAGAGACCCAGCACCATGTAGCCGATCTGCGCCACCGACGAGTAGGCGAGCATCCGCTTGAGATCGTCCTGGTAGATCGCCACCAACGAACCGGCGAACATGGCGGCGACCGCGATCGGCAGCAGCACGGCGTCGAGCCGGCTGACCTCGAAGGCGAGATTGACCTGGAAGATCGAGTAGACGAAGCGGACGAGCACGTAATACGCGACCTTGGTGGCGGTCGCGGCGAGGAAGGCGGTGACCACCGCAGGCGCGTAGGTGTAGGCGTTGGGCAGCCAGATGTGGAGCGGGAACAGGGCCAGCTTGATGCCGGCGCCGACGCAGATGAAGGCCATCGCCACCAGCACCGTCCGGTTCGGCCCGACCGACGCGAGTTGGACCGCCAGGTCGACGATGTTGAGGGTGCCGGTCATCATGTACAGCATGCCGATGCCGAGCAGGATGAAGGTGCCGCCGATGGTGCCCATGACCAGGTACTGGATCGCCGAGGTCAGCGCGCGCGGCGTCCGACCCTGGGAGATCAGCACATAGGACGACAGCGACGAGATCTCGAGGAAGACGAAGATGTTGAAGGCGTCGCCGGTCACCGTCATACCGGCGAGTCCGGTCATGCAGAGCATGTAGGCGGTATAGATCAGGTAGTGCTTCTCCCGCGGAACCTCGGTCGCCAGACTGCGCGGCGCCGCGATCAAAACGACGGCGCAGATGAACGTGACCACGAGCAGCACCAGGGCATTGAGCAGATCGATGTGCAGCTCGATGCCCCAGGGCGCCGGCCACCCGCCCTCGGCGTACGAGATCGTCCCCGTGGTCAGCACCCTCGACAGCAGGATCGAGGCGTTGACGACGGCCGCCCAGGCGTTGAACGCGGCCACCGCCCACGCCAGCATGGGGCGGCGGACGATGACGCACAGGACCGCCGCGAGCAGCGGCATGGCGATCTGGAGCGCCGGCAGGTCGTCGCTGATGACCGCCCACAGGTGGTCGATCACGGCAGGTCCTCCTCGGCTTCCATCCGGCGGATCTCGTCCTCCTCGATCGTGCCGTACGCTTCCTTGATCCGCACCACCAGGGCGAGGGCGACCGCCGACGTGGCGACACCGACCACGATCGCGGTCAGCATGAGCACGTGCGGCAGCGGGTTCGAGTAGATCTCGAAGCCGGCCGCCTCGATCGGCGCGGTCCCGCCGCGGATCTTGCCCATGCTGACGTAGAACATGATCACCGAAACCTGGAAGATATTGAGCCCGATGACCTTCTTGATCAGGTTGCCGCGCGAGATCACGACGTACAGGCCGGTCATCATGAGGAAGATGACGACCCAGTAGTTGTACAGGCCCAGCTCAATCATCGGTCCGCCCCCGGGCCGCGAAGCAGAAGAAGATCGTCGCCATCACGGCGGCCACCGTCGTGCCGACACCCAGCTCGACGAGCAGGATGCCGAGGTGTTGACCGTGGTGTGGCTCGTGCGCCAGCACGCCGTACTCGAGGAAGTTGCCGCCGAGCAGGATCGCCGTCAGACCGACACCGCCGTACAGCAGCACACCGGCCGCCACCAGAAACTCGAGCACCCGCGGCGGAAACACCGCGCGCGCTTGGTCGAGACCGAACAGCAGCGCGTAGAGAATGATGCCGGCACCGAAGATGACGCCCGCCTGGAAACCGCCTCCCGGCCCGTAGTCGCCGTGGAACTGGACGTAGAGCGCGAACAGCATGATCACGGGGATCAGCAGCTTGGACAGGACCCGGGGCACGAGATGAGATATCACCGGTCGTCCTCCGGTGCCGGCCCCGGCCGCCTCCTGAACCGTTCGACCAGAACGTGACCGCCGAGCAGCAGCAGGACACCGACGCACGCCGTGAAGATCACCGTCGTCTCGCCCCAGGTGTCGTACCCGCGGTACGAGGCGAGCACCGCGGTGACGATGTTGGGCACGCCGATCTCCTCCTTGGTGTACTCGAGATAGTGCGGCGCCACGTGCTTGTGGATCGGCGCGTCGGGATCCCCGTAGAGCGGCATGTCGAAGCTGGCGTAGACAAGCGCGGCCCCGGTGCAGACCACGGCGATCAGTGGCACCACCTTGAACCGGTTGTGCTCGGGGTGCTCCTCGCTGTCGGTCAGCGCGAGCGTCGCGAGCATGAGGATGGTCGAGATCCCGGCCCCGACCGCCGCCTCGGTGAACGCCACGTCGACCGCGTCCATGACGGTGAACAGCGACGCCGACAGGAGGCTGAAGATCCCCATCATCATGACTGCCGCGAAGAGATCCCTGAGCCGGATGATGACCACCGCGATCACCGCCAGGAAGGTGAACAGCACGAGATGGACGATGTCAAGCACTGTCGTCGACCTCGTCACGATCGACCAGCTCTCGCCCCTGGAGCGGGTCGAGCCCACGCAGATAGGCCGCCTTGGCCAGGGCGTGGCTCGACAGCGGGCTGGTGGCGAGCAGGAAGAACAGCAGCATGGCGAGCTTGGCGCAGCCGAGGGTGAACCCCTCGTGCAGCATGAGCCCGATGAGAATCAACCACGCCCCGAGGGTGTCGGTGATTCCCGCAGCGTGGATCCTGGTGTAGAAGTCGGGCAGACGCAGCAGACCGACGCCGCCGATGATGACGAACACCGACCCGCCGAGGACGCACGCCCAGCTCAGCACCTCCACCGGGTGCATCATCAGTACACCTCCTCCGCCTCGTCGTCCTCCATCCCGGCGAGATCGCCGAATCTAGTGAACTTCAGCGCGGCGATGGTGCCGATGAAGTTCATCAGCGCGTACACCAGCGCGAGATCGAGAAAGGCGGGCCGGCCGCTGAGGTAGCCGACCAAGGCGATCAGCAGCACGGTCTTGGTGCCGAAGCTGTTGAGCGCCAGGATGCGGTCGAAGACCGTGGGACCGGCGATGGAACGGGCCAGACCCAGGCCCATGCACACCACCACGGCGGCGGTGGCGGCGGCGAAGACGCCGGTCACTCGTCCGCCCCCTCGAACCGGGTCACCCGGCGGTCCATCTCGCCCTCGAGCAGGTCGTCCGCGACCTCCTCGGCGATGGCGTGGACCGTGATCCGGTTGTTCTGCACACGGATCGACACGGTGCCCGGCGTGAGCGTGATCGAGTTGGCGTACAGCACCCGCCCGAGGTCGGTGCGCTGGGTGGTCGGGGTGTCGAACAGGCGCGGGCTGACATCGGGCCAGCCGAGCGCCAGGATGCGGCGGGCGACGTCGAGGTTGGCCTTGACAACCTGGACGACGATCCACGGCAGGTAGCGGGGCAGCCTCGGCAGCAGATGGACCGGAAGACCCTCCGCGTCGACGATGCCCATCCGGCGCGACAGCCAGACGACGAAGACGCAGCTCGCGACGCCGGCCGAGGTGATCAGCACTGTGTAGTGGCCCGAGTTGAGCAGCCAGATCGAGAGCAGGAGGACGAACAGGGCGACGGCGTGTTTCATTCGAGTCTCCCGTGCCGGCGCGACGTCAGTGCGCGACCCCCCGGTCCGTCGCCCGGGGCTCGCTCAGCCGGCCCCCCACGGGTCCTGATGGCGGCGCCTGGCACCTCGCACCCACCTCCCGATGCCGGGGCGCCGCCGATCCGGCACGCCCGACGAACCCGACAAGACTACACGATCCCTTTACGCGAGAAAATATCCAGCCCGGTCGCAGGCAAAGGTCGTCTCAGACGGCGTCGAGCACCCGTGCAGCGTGCTCGAAATCCTCCTCCTTGACGTACAAGACGTAGGCGAAACGTCCGCAGTCGGCGACCACACCACCCGACGCGAAGACGTTGATGTTGGCGTCATACAGCTTACGGTGCACCTCGGAAAGAGCGCCGAGCTTGTCGTCGCCCCGGATGACCAGCGCGTGCTGCGGTCCGTGCAGCTTGAGCCCTCGTTCCTCGGCCACCTTCGCGAGCCGGCTCGGCGACGTCGGAAACAGCACGAGTTGGGTGTGCTCGCCGCCCATCGGGATCGCGTTGAACGCCATCAGGCTGACCCCCGATCCGGCGAGCTGCGACAGCAGCTCGTAGGCCGCTCCCGGACGATCGCTGACGATGGCGTGGTAGTAGTCGGCGCACACGATGCTCACGGACATGAGGCCTCCTCGGAGTGCTCCGGCTCAAGAATGCGTTGGGCGGGCCGGAGCTGTCAAGCGCGGAGGGTGTTCCTCAACCCCACCCCATCCCGATACCGATCCCGATGCCGTCCCCGATCCCGATCCCGACGACAGCGCCAGCGATCCGGGACAGCGACAGCGATCAAGACCAGTGGCAGTCGGCAGCCGGAGTCCCGATCGATTGGGTCGATTCCGACGCGGTCGCTCGGCTCAAGGTCAGGGACGGTGGGCCCAGGCCCACCCTACATTGGCCGCAAAGGCCGGAGCTCGACGGGCGCGGCCGGGTTCCCCTCGTGGTGCGGTGCGGCCCCGAGGAGTCAGAGCACCTTGCGGTCACCGTAGCCGTAGGGTGGGCTTGAGCCCACCGTCCCGGTCGCCGCGGGTGACCGCAACGTTGCGGGACTGGACGACGATCGGGACCGTCCGGAGCGCGCCCACCGCGCACGGCGACCCGGCTCGGCGAGAGCCACCCGTAGCATTGTTCGGTGGAAACACCTTGGTGGTGCGGGCGTCCCGCCCGCAGCGAACACGATTCGCGACCGAACAAAGCAACAAGTGGCACGTCCGCCGGCGAAGGGCCCGTTCCGGCCCGCTACCATCTCGATCCCCGCTACACTCGCGTGCATGCCGTGGGATCCCGATCACGCTGATCTGCTGCGGCGCCTGACCT
>JASFPU010000040.1:0-11273 GCA_050115855.1 Holophagae bacterium | reverse complement strand
CTCGATCCAGGTGACCACCTCGTCGGGGGACTTCTTCGAGATGTCGGGTACCCGGCAGCCGTCGGCGGGGTAGCCGACCGGGAACAGAATGAAGGGGCGTTCGTTGGCCGGCCGGTCGAGAATGTCGTTGAGAAAGCGCATCGGCTGCGGGGTGTGGGTCAAGGTCGCCAGACCCATGTGGTGGATCGCAGCGATGAAGAAGCCGCACGCGATGCCGACCGACTCGTTGACGTAGTAGTTGGTGATCTTGGAGCCGTCGGCGGCGACGCCGTGTACCTCCTTGAACGCGACCACGAGCCACGGTGCGGCCTCGAGATACGGCTTCTCCCAGCCGGTGCCGAGTGGTGCGAGGGCCGCCAGCCACTCGTCGGTCGCGCGCCCGCCCTCGTAGAACTCGCGCTCCTCGGCCTCCGCCGCCTGCCGGATCCGCTTCTTGGTCGCCGGGTCCGTTACCGCCACGAAGTGCCACGGCTGCCGGTTCGCCCCCGATGGCGCGGTGACCGCGGTCGCGATCGCGATCTCGATGAGGAACCGCGGCACAGGGTCGGCAGAGAAGTCGCGCACCGACCGTCGGCGGGACAGGCTGTCGAGCATCGCCTGAGCGCGGTACTTCGACTCCTTGTCGTGCCGGCGTTTGAACTCCAGCGGGACCGTGGGGCGTCTGTCACCAGTCATGGGGAGAGCATAGCCGCTCCCGTGTCCGAGTCCGCATCCGATCCCGATCCCGGTTCCGATTCCGAAGCCGATCACCGCCGCTGATTTAGCATGGTCACTCCGCGCCGGCGAGCGTGCCGTCTTTGACATTGTGCCGAGCGTGCTCCGGTCCAAGACGCTTCCCTCACAATGTCAAAGGGGGCAATCGCCGAGCCCGAGCGCTCAACCACGTGCAGACGCTCCGGTCAGCAGGCAGGCCGCCGGCACCAGGGCAGCGTGGTCAGTGTTGTTCCGGCGTCCTCCGTACGACCACGCTGCCCGGGTGACGCTGGGCCGACTCCGCTACTGGGCGGAGAAGGCCCAGAAGGCCGATGGTGTGAATTCCCGATCAGCCTTCGTCGCTCGCTTCGTCGTTGCCGCCGGTCATCCTGGGCGTGACCGGCACGGGATCGGGCGCGGCCAGCTCGCGCCGCGACTGCTCGGTGACCTTGAGGCTCTCGAGCTTCTGGCCCATCGGCAGGAATCGGCGTTCGTAGGAGCCGACGGCGGCGTTGAAGGCGTCGACCGCGGTCTTCAGACCGCGCCCGGCGCGGCCCAGGTCGTCGCCGATCTTGGCGGCGCGGTCGTACAGCTCGCGCGCGGTCTCGGCGATCTCCCGGGCGTTGTCGGCCAGCGCCCGCTGCTGGTGGTAGATCGCCACCGTGCGCAGCAGGGCGACCAGGGTGGTCGGTGTGGCGACCAGCACCCGGGAGCGCAACGCCTCGACCTGGAGGTCGGGCTCCTCGCCGAACGCGGCCGCCAGGAACGCGTCGCCGGGCAGGAACAGCACGACGAGGTCGACATCGCCCTCGAGCTCGGCGGCGTAATCGCGGGCGGCGAGCGTCCGGATGTGGGCTCGGACCGCCTGGACGTGCTCGCGCAGTCCGGCCGCCCGGGTGGCGTCGTCGACCGCCTCGACCGCCTTCAGGTAGCCGGACAGCGGCACCTTCGAGTCGATCGCGATGAGCCGGCCCTCGGGGAGCTTGACGACCATGTCCGGTCGTTTGCCATCGCCCACCGTGGCCTGCTCGGCGAAGTCGCAGTGCTCGCTCATGCCGGCGAGCTCGGCGATGTTCCGCAGCGCGATCTCGCCCCAGCGCCCCCGAACCTGGGTTCCCCGCAGCGCTGAGTCGAGCGACGTCGTTCGCTCCTGCAGGCTGGTGGTGGCATTCTGCAGCGACGCCAGGTGCTCCTTCAGGGCATCGTAGGCGCCGCGCCGCTCCTTTTCCATCGCACCCGTCTTGTCGTCCAGGCTCTTCAGCGTGATTTTGAGTGGCTCGAGGAGCTTCTCGATCGCCGCCTTGCGCTTTTCCAGCTCGCCCGCCGCCGCCTCGCGTGTGGTCTCCCACCGCTGCTCGGCGAGCTTGAGGAACTGCCGGGTACTGCCCTCCAGGGCGTCCGACGCGAGCGCCTTGAAGGCATCCTGGAGCTGGGTGCGCGACTCGTCGACGAACCGTCGCTGGGCCTCGAGCTGCTCGTTGGTCTTGCGGATCTCGACCTCGGCGCCCGCCACCTTGCGTTCGAGCTCGGCGCGCGCTTCGGTCAGGCGGCCGACCTCGGCCTCGAGCTCGGTCCGCCGCTCGATCGCGGCCGCGGCGCGGCTCTCGGCGGCGGTCGTCCGTCCCCGCTCACGAACCGCCGCCACCAACCAACCGAGCGCGATGCCGACGGCGAACGCGGCCACCGCCACCACCGCTGCCATCGTCGTCGAGATCGTCAGGCCGCCCATCGGAGCCCGATTGTAACGCGCACCGGGCGTGTCCGCGGCCGCACCTGCTAGCGGATCAGGATCGCGACGACGAGACCGATGGCGAGCAGCGCGTTGGTCGCCAGGTTCCAGACAACATTGGCGCCCATTGCCGGGATCGGCACCGGCTCGGAGGCGTCGCGGAATGCCCAGGCGAGTGGTTTGACGAGCAGGACCGACGGCAGCACGCCGATCAGCGCCAGTGTCGGCAGCCACCCCTGGATGACCGACACCACGATGGCGAGCGGCGTGGCGATCGCGGCCGCTGCGTAGACCAGCGCCGCCCGTCGACGGCCGAGCAGCAGCACGATGTTGCGCCGGCCACCGTCACGGTCCGCCTGCTCGTCGGGAAACTCGTTGAGGAAGAGCAGGTTGAAGGTCATGAAAAAGGCCGGCACCGAGGCCGCCATGGCGGCCGGGCTCCAGCTTCCGTCCTGGACCAGGGCGGCGCCGAGCACCGGACCCATGCCGAGGCCGAACCCGGCGGCGATCTCGCCGATCCAGAGACGGGCGAGAATGTCGGTGTAGAAGACGACGCAGACCCCACCCACGATCAGCAGCGGGACGAGCACGGGTCCGACCTGGGCGACGAACCAGAGACCGATACCGAGCCCGATCACCGCGCAGACGACACCGAAGACGAGCGCGGCGCGCAGCGTCATGCCGCCCGCCGGCAGCGTGCCGCTGCCGCCGGAGAACGGGGTCCGCTGGGTGTTGAGGTCGATTCCGGTCCGCATGTCGGACCACTCGTTGAAGGCGTCGACCGAGATGTGGAGCGCGATCAGCCCGACCAGGGCGACCACCGAGTGGAGCCACGAGAAGTGGCCGTCCCAGGCGGCGGCGGCCGCGCCGCTCGCGATCAGGGTCGGTGGCAGCAGCAGGAACGGCGCCCGGGCGACGCCGGCGTACGCTTGCAGTGTGTTCATCGTCTCCTCCGAACAGGTATCGTACATCCGAACCACCGCAGCCAGCCGGTTGTTCCGGACCGCGTGCCATCAGCCTCCGTCGCGACCCAGGGCCGCGGGGAATCCGGCTCAGCCCCGTCGTTCGATGGCCTGTCTCGGTTCCAGCTGGACGACGACGTCGGCGACGCCCGGGCCGTGACGCAACAACGACTGCTTGACTCGACGGGCGATGGCGAATCCGTCGGCGACGGTGATGTCCGGATCGACCTCGATGTGGAGATCGACCGCTAGCTCGGAGCCGATGTAGCGGGTTCGCAGTGCGTGGGCGGCGAGCACGCCCTCGACATCGAGCGCCAATCGTTCGAGCTGCTCGCGTTGGGCCGACGGCGCGCCGGCGTCGACCAGCTCGTCGATTGCCGGGCGGATGATCCGGAACGCGGCGTGCAGGATGAACAACGCGACGACGAGCGCGCCGATCCGGTCGACCACCGCCAACCGATGGTCGATCATGGCGACCGCGACCGCGACCGCCACCGGAATCGATGACAGTCCGTCGGTCCGGTGGTGCCATGCGTTCGCGATGAGGGCCGGTGAACCGGTCGCCCGACCGGCGACGGCGGTCCACCGGTAGAGCGCCTCCTTGACGACGATCGAGAGCAGCGCCGCGACGAGGGCGATGGCGGACGGCGGCGCGGTCGGTGACCCGAACGACCTGATGGCGTCCAGCCCGATGGTGACCGCGGCCGCGGCGACCATCAGCCCGATGAACACCGTGATCATCGTCTCGAACCGACGGTGGCCGTGCGGGTGGTCATCGTCGGCCGGTGCGGTCCAGTAGCGGACGCCGAGGATGAGTGCGAGGTCGGTGACGATGTCGGTGAAGCTGTGGACCGCGTCAGCCACCACCGCCTGGCTGTGGCCGACCACGCCTGCGCCCAGCTTGGCCGCTGCCAGAACGAGATTGACGATCAGGCCGACCCAGCCGGCGAGACGAATCCGCGCCGCGGTGGTGGATTCGGTCCGTTTCATGGTCGACGTATCATAACAAGAGCACTGCGTGAATACCCGATCTCAGGTTAGGTGCAGAATCACCTCCGAGGTCTGCGGCCCTGGATGCGAACCTCGTCACCGACCCGGATCCAGCCTGTCGTCCGGTGCACCAGGTTCTGACCGAACAGCACCTTGCCCGACACCGTCCGGTAGCCCGCAAGCGCGTCAAGCGGCGCCGGAGATCGAGACCCGTCCCGCTGGTCGGTGGTGATCACGACGCAGCGGGCGCACGGCTTCGCGGTGCGCAGACCGACGCCGCCGATCTCGACGTCTGACCAGTCGTCCTCGGCGTGCGGTTGGCATCCGTCAACGACGATGTTGGCGCGGAACCGGTCGGCGCCGACCGGCGTGTCGAGCCGGCGGTTCAGCCCGTCGACCGACGCCTGTGAGATGAGCAGGAACGGAAAGCCGTCGGCGTACGACACCCGATCGCCGGGCCGGGCAAACGTCGGGTCGATCGGCCGTGGCTCGTGGTCTGGTTGGCGGACCAGCTCGCACTCGACGCCGAGCACCGCCGAGAACCAGTCGGCCGCCGTCCGCCCTTCGCCGATCGCCGGCCCGGTGTCGCTCCAGACCGTCACTTGCCGGGATGGAAGGCGGGACGATTCAAGCGGCACCTCGAGCGGTGGGTGGCCGTCGCACTCCACGACGAGGGCGTCGGCTGTCAGGCGGGGTCGGATCGTCGCCATCTCCGGGTGGTTGCGCTGGCTCAGGAAGACGCCGTTGCGGTCGACCACCATCCAGTGTCGGTCGTGGCGAAAGCCGGTCGACACCACCTCGGCGGCGTCCAGATCGACCGTCCGACACGACTTGACGGGGTAGATGTGGAGCGACGCGACCCGGATCATCGTGCCGTCGGGGCCGCCGTGACGTTGACATCGTCGTGCGGAGGCACGATCTGTTGGCTGCCACTGCCACTGCCACTGCCACTGCCACTGCCACTGCCACTGCCACTGCCACTGCCACTGCCACTGCCGCTGCCGTCCGTCGCGGTATCAGGCTCTGATCCGGTCCCGGCCTCTGACTCGGACTCGGTTTCGGACTCGGCCACGGCCTCGGAGTCGGCCTCGGAGTCGTCGACGATTCGATCGAAGACGTAGCCGCCGTCGGTCGAGCCCCAGACCTGGTCGCCGTCGGTGTCGAAGCCGCGGTCCCAGCTCACCATGCCCTCGGCGGTGATCAGCACTTCGGAGGTCGCGTACGTCGCATCCCGGAGGCTGCTCGTGCACAGCCTCGCCAGCGTCGAGCCGACGAAGGCATCGCCGCGCCGGCGCATGAGAATCGAGCACCCCTCCCGTTCCTCGAGGTTTTCGGGTGCGATCGCTCCGAGCAGTGCCGGTTCCCGCCAGGCGCCGATCACCGCGGGCGGATCGGGCAGCGTGGAGACCCGGATCTCGAAGAGGTTCGGATCGATCCTGCGCAGGCGATACACCCGTTGCCGGTAGGGGCGGTCCGGGTAGTCGGCCATCGCCTGCTCGACGTACAGCCAGGGGCCGTCATCACGGTCGGTCAAGATCGGTGTCACGTGCAGCGTGACGTTGAAGAACTGCGGGTCGTCGGCGGCCTGCGCGGCGGAGGAGAAGGTGCCGCTCATCCAGCCGCTGAGCAGCTCGAGCTCGCTCGACGCTCCGTCGTCCGCTGCGTCGGCCGGGATGCCGAGCACGAGCCCGAGACCGAGAACCGCCATGAGACGCGGCAGCGGTCGAAGAGCCGGACGTCGGTGTGACATGTGTTCCCTCCTTCTACTCGACGGCGGGCCGGACCGCGGCGGGTCGACAGCGCCGCTGGAGCAGCTCGACGAGCTGCCGGTCGACGGTGACGAGTGCACCGCAAGCGTCGTTCAGGTCAGTCATCGGGTCATTGTACCGGCGGCGGCGCGAACCAGATGACCGGTTTTTCGTTATCCGCTGGGGAGGCACGATGAAGGGATCACACCTGTGTGTCGCCACCATGGCGATTCTCGTCGGCGCAGCGGTCACCACGACCGGGTGCAGCAGCAGCGCTCCGCGTGACACCAAGGCGCTGTCGATCTCGCAGTCCGCCGACGGCAAGGGCATCGAGATCGCCGTCTCCGAGGGGCTCGCGCGCTCGGTGCTCGAGCAAGCGATCGGCGCCGAGATCGAGTGCGGCGCCGAGCTCGACGACGACTTCGGCAGGCTGCTGCGCGAGCTCGATCGCGGCGGCCGGCACAGCCGCGGGACCCTGCGCGACGACGACGGGGTGGTGACGGCGACCCGGTCGGGAAGCAAACTGCGAATGAAGTTCGACACCGTCGACGACGACGGCCGGTTCGAGGTCACGATGCCGTGGGCCGTCGCCGAGTGCCTGCTCGATGGCTCGGCCCGGCTGACAGATCGGGATGTCGGCCGGATCAAGGTCAGGGTGATCGGCGGCGAGGGCGGCAGCTTCGAGCTCGCGGTGAAGTGACCGGGCCGATCCCGCACCGAGAAAACGGGCCGCGACGTTGCCGTCGCGGCCCGGTGAGGTCTCGGCGGAGGCGCGCCTACTCGATGGTGAAGCCCATCAGCTCGACCGGGATCGTCCCGTTGTTCGACGCGCCCGGCGTGTCCGCCCCCAACGCGGGGTCGAAGGCTCCGATCACCCACGGTCCGGTGCCGTCGGGGTCGCGACCGGTCAGGCCCGGGACGAACGATCCATCCGGGCCGACGGTCGGAAGTCCGAGGTCGGTTGCGTACTCGCACTCGGTCGCGGACGGCGGGTTGGGCTCCTCGATCAGCGCGACACCATCGGTGATGGAGGTCCATGGCGTGCTGTCGAGGCTGCAGTCGTCGTTGGTGTCGAGGTCGTCTCCAACGGCACCGGTGAACCCGTTGACCAGCAGGTGGGTCACGTTGTCACTGTTCTCGAAGTTCAACGTCGTCGTCAGGTCGGCGACGCCGAGTGTGAACGAGGCCTCGGCGGCGACGAAGAAGCCGGTCGGCTGGATCACCTGGCCCGTGAGCGAGACCGCCTCCTCGATAACGCCCGAGCCACCGGTGCCGTCACCGATCACGAGGTAGGTCAACCCGTCCAGGCTCGCGCCGGGCGTGCCGTAGAGTTCGAAGAACTCGTCATTGTCGGTGCCCGGTTGGTCGATGCGGATCTCGTTCATGGCGAGGGAGGTGCCGCACGACGGCAGCTCGAGCCCAACGACCGCTTCGATCGCTCCGCCGCCGTAGTCGAGATCGACCTCGAGGAAGACTCTGCCGTCCTCGGCGAGGGAGAGCCCCGGCAGGATTGTCGAAGCGTTGAAGTCAGTCACCGTGGCGTCGCCGACGCCGTTGCCGTCGAAGTCGAGCTCGTCGCCGGTGGCTAGAATCGCCTGAGCCGTACCGGCCAGGTCGGCCGCGTCGCACGAAAAGAAAAGGTACTCGTCAGCGCCGGTGTTGGGACCCCAGGCGAACGCCGCCTGGCCGAGATTGTTGATCGCCAGCCCCCTGACGTACGCAGTTGAGGTCAGGATCACGCCGTCGACGACGTCACCCTCGCGGATGGCGATGGTTCCGTTGTAGGCGATGAACTCGTCGCTGGTCGTGGCGCCGTCGGTGTCGCCAGAGAACAGGTAGTTGCCGTCGTTGTTGATCGCCATCAGGTCGAAGTTGTCCCAGTTGTCGCCGCTGCCGTTCGGGCTCGCCTCCTGGGCGACGATCGTTCCGTCGACCCCGACCGCACCGTCGTTGGTCGAGGATCCGGTGTTCAGGATGAGCTCGTGGATGCTGTGGCTGCCGTTGTCGGAGATTTGATAGTCGAAGCCGATCCCGGTCGAGGTCAGGCTCTGCCCGTCGTAGGTGTCATCGGTGGTAAACACGACGCTGATGCCGGCCGGCGTTCCGTCCGAGCTGGTCTAGAAGACACGGCCCTGGGACGAGGTGCCGCCCGCACCGTCATTGCGCCCGGCAACCCAGAAGGCGGTGCCGTCGGGCAGCATGCTCGGTCGGCTGTGGAACGTCGAGTTGAAGCCCGGCAGACCGGGCGCGGCCTCGGTCTTGCGCGCCAGCTTTCCGGCCTGGGTCCAGACTCCGTCCTCTCCATCAATCGAGGGGCTGTAGATGAACGCCCCGGCATCTCCGATTCCCATGGTCGCCTCACCGCCGGTCAGCACCGTCGGCAGTCCGTCCGGATTGGCCCAAATGACGCCGGTTCCGGACCACACGAAGTTGTCGCTCGCATCGCCCACCAGGCCGGGACCGCCGACACCGTTGGTGAACGGACCGTTGAGCGTCGTCACGGCTCCCGCGACACCGGCCGGCGTGTCGCCCTCCTGCACCACCAGGGTCGCGTCGACCACCGCTCGAATGGCCTTCGGTGCGGCGTTCGGCGCCGCGGATTCCTCGGCGGGAACCGCGTCCAGGCCCCGAGCTTCGAGCTCGGCCGGGCTCAGCTCCGCGAGCGCGTGATCGTCGGTCGCGGTCAGCGGACCCACGATCAGCAGCACCGCCGCCGCAATCGTCATCACCGCGAAGTGTTTCCTCAACGTCATGATGTCCCCTCCTTCGGTCAATGCCAGCGTCAGCTGCCGTCCGAGGTCGCAACACACCCGAAATGAAAGGCGGCCCGATTGTCGCACGACCCGAAATGACCCGCAAACCGGATCCCTCCCTGCCGACCTCGAGGCGGGCGTCCGGGCCGGGTGTGGCTCAGGCCGGTGGACCCAGGTTGCCTCCATACCAGCGCGGTCCGGCCGCCAGGAGACCGGCCGCTGCGTCGGCGGTGACCGGTTCGGAGAACCAGAACCCCTGACCGTGGGGGCACGCCATGCTGCGCAGCCGCTCCGCCTGGTCGGCGGTCTCGACGCCCTCGGCGACGACGCCGATGCCGAGGTTGCTCGCGAGGCCGAGGATGGTCTCGATGATCGCCCGCGAGTCGGTGCGTTGACCGAGACGGCTGACGAAGGAGCGGTCGATCTTGAGCTCGTCGTAGTGGAAGCGCTGGAGATAGCTGAGCGAGGAGTAACCGGTACCGAAGTCGTCGACCGACAGCTGGATGCCGAGAGCGCGCAGCTGATTGAGGTTGTCGAGCGCGGTCTCGACGTGCTCCAGGACGACGTTCTCGGTGACCTCGAGACGGAGGCTTTCGGCGGGCAGCCCGGTCTTCTCGAGAATGCTGGTCATCCGGTTGACGATGCCCCGCTTCATGAACAACTTGCCGGACATGTTGACGCTGACGAACAGCGGCGGGTCGCTCGGGTACATGTCCTGCCAGCGACGGGTCTGCCGACAGCACTCCTCGAGCACCCACCAGCCGAGCGGCACGATGAGGCCGGTCTCCTCCGCGATCGCGATGAAGCTGGTCGGTGACACGAGCCCGCGCTCCGGGTGGCGCCAACGCACCAGACCCTCGAAGCCGACGATCCGGTCGTCGGCGAGATTGACGATCGGCTGGTAGTGCATCACGAAGTCGCGGTTCTGAACCCCGAGGCGGAGCTCGGTCTCGAGCTTGAGCAGGGCGACCGCACTCTGGTGCATGTCCCGGTCGAAGACCTCGTAGCGCGCCTTGCCGGACGCCTTGGCGCGGTACATGGCGATGTCGGCGTCGCGCATGATCTCGTCCGGGCTGCGGTAGCCGGTCGCGCTGTGCGCGATGCCGATCGACGCCGTGATGAAGACCTCGTTGCCCTCGATCGAAAACGTCATCCCGAGCAGCTCCTGGATGCGCTCGGCGACGTGGATCGCGCCCGGGATGTCGTTGACCCGGGTGAGCAGAATGGCGAACTCGTCGCCGCCGATCCGGGCCACTGTGTCGCCCGGCCGGAGGTAGTGCTCGAGGCGCTGGGCGATGCCCTGAAGCAGCTTGTCGCCGAGCGGGTGACCGAGGCTGTCGTTGACGTTCTTGAATCGATCGAGATCGAAGAAGAGAACCGCGAACTGGTGCTTGGAGTCGCGATCGAAGTCGGCCAGAGCGCACGACAGCCGGTCCATGAACAGCACGCGGTTGGCGAGCCCGGTGAGGTCGTCGTGCAGCGCGTCGTGCTGGAGCTTGGTCTCGGCGACCTTGCGGGCGGTGATGTCCGACTGTGATCCCGCCATGCGCGACGGCCGTCCATCGGGACCGCGCACGGCAAGGCCGCGGGTCAGCACCCAGAGAAACGTACCGTCGGCGGCCCGCATGCGGTGCTCGAGACGGAAGTGCTCGCTGTCGCCGTCGAGGTGCGATCGGAGCTGACGCTGGAACGACGGCACGTCGTCCGGGTGGACCCGGTCGAACCACTCGCGCGGGCTCGGCGCGACCTCGTCCTCGGCGTAGCCGAGCATCTTCTTCCAGCGTGGCGAGAAGTAGATCGAGTCTGATCTGAGGTCCCAGTCGAACAACCCGTCGTTGGCGCCCTCGACGGCGAGGGCGTAGCGTTCCTCGCTCTCGCGCAACTTGTCGTCGGCGGTCTGCCGAGCGACGGCGTAGCTGATCGATCGAACCAGGAGTCGGGTATCGACCTCGCGTTTCACCAGATAATCCTGAGCCCCCTCACGCACGGCGCGCGCCGCGAGCTCGTCGTCATCGAGGCTCGTCAACACGATCACCGGCACCCGGGGTGCGGTCTGGTGAACGCTCAAGAAGGTGTCGAGCCCGAGGCTGTCGGGCAGCGAGAAGTCGAGCAGCACGACGTCGTACGGCTCGCGCTCGAGTCGAGACAGACCGCCGGCGAGCCGGTTCTCATGGCTGAGAACGAAGCCGGGCTCGTTCGACTTGGCGAGCAGGACGCGGATCAGCTCGGCATCGTCGGGGCTGTCCTCGATCAGCAGCACCCTGAGTCGTTCGTCTCGGCTCATAGCGACCCGGTCCCGGCGGCGACACGGTCCACGGCCACCCGCGCCCGTGTCATCGATCGCGTTGAGCGGTGCTCAGCGCGCTGCGTCATTCTCTCCTCCTGTCCTCTTCGGCAG
>JASFPU010000039.1:0-11364 GCA_050115855.1 Holophagae bacterium | reverse complement strand
GGTCAACCACACGCCTTGGATCAGCCACGCGAGGAGCTGCAGCCCGAACAGGCCCCCGTTGAACGCCACATACCGCTTCAGATCGTTCACACGGACCCGCGCGGTCGACATCAGCGACTCGTGGTGGAAGCGTTGGGTCGCCTCTGGATTCAGGGCCCGCCACACCGGAGCACTGTCGGGTCGCAGGATGTCGCGTCCGAACACGGTGACGCGTTGATCGATGCGTTCCAGGGCGTCGACCACATCGCGGCGCAGCACGCCGAGGCGGGCCTGGGCATCGAGGATCGGGTCGAGTCGCCGCTTGAGCAGGTCGCCGGCCTGCGAGATGGCGTCGACCGCCTCGCGGATCTCTTTGCGGACGAGCGGCGGGTCACCCCGCTCGGCGGTGGTCTCGAAGGTCTCGGACCACTCCTTCCCGAGATCGCCGAGCCGCGATTGGGCGTGGGAGATGTCGCGCGCCTGACGCTCCAACCCGTCATCGAGCACCTTCAGCCGGGCGGCGAGCGATGCCCACGCCACCCGTTCATCCTTGAGCACTCGCAACGAAGCGGGCTCTTTCAGCGCCTCGTCGAGCCGCACACGCAGGGTGTCGATCAGAGTTTTGAGCTCGGGGAGCGCGCCTTCGGCTGTCTCGACCGCGGCGCTATCCGTCTCGCGGGGCACCATCCGGTTGAGGTCACGGCGGAGATCCTCCGCACGATCCGCGATGTCGGCGGTGTCGATCGCCTTGATCGGGGTCGGCGTCGGTGGCGGCGTCGGTTGCGCGTCCTGTGCCGCGACCCCCAGGGGTGAACCGGCCATTACCGCGAGCATCGCGACGCACAATGCCCCGAAGAAACCTGTCTTTCGGGCATGGACGCGAGGATCTTCGTTCGTCACGGTACCTGCATTCTAGCCGTTCCCCGCGACGCACCACGTCGCACTTCATGACGGTCGCTCGATAGCGGAGAGCGCCACCTGCACGCCGCATGGCCGTCGTGTCATCGAGGACATGGCATCCTAGGAGCCGCGGAGGACTCATGGCGAAGACAATTCGTTTCACACTCAACGGTGAGCCGACCTCGGTGACGACCGACGGTGACCGCATGCTGCTCTGGGTGCTGCGCACCGAGCTCGCCCTCACCGGCACCAAGTTCGGCTGCGGCGAAGGGTTCTGCGGCTCGTGCTCGGTTCTGGTCGACGGCCGCGTCGAACGCTCGTGCCAACTGCCGTTGGACAAGGTGGCGGGAGCCGATGTGATCACCATCGAGGGCCTCGCCGACGGCGACGACCTGCATCCGCTTCAGCAGGCGTTCGTCGAGCACGATGCCCTCCAGTGCGGCTTCTGCACGCCGGGCATGATCATGAACGCTGCGGCCCTGCTTCAGAAGGAGGCAACGCCCTCGAGAGAGCGCATCGTCGACGCGATGGAGGACAACCTGTGCCGGTGCGGGGCCCACCGGCGTATCGTCGCCGCCATCGAGACCGCGGCGTCGAGGATGGCGAAGAGGGTGAAGTCATGAGCCCGACCGAACGCGACATCCTCGACCACCTCGGTATCGACCCGCCGTCGGCCGTGAGCCGCCGCCGATTTCTCGAGCTGTTCGGCAGCGGCATCGTCATCGCCGTCGCGGCCTGCGACTCGAGCGCTCAGGAGACACCGGCACCGGGACGCTTCGGCCGCCGTCTGCCCGACGATTTCAACGCCTTCGTGCGCATCGGTGGGGACGGCCGCGTCACCTGCTTCACCGGCAAGATCGAGATGGGTCAGGGCGTCAACACCTCGCTCGCCCAGATGCTGGCCGACGAGCTCGAGGTGCCGCTCGCGGTCGTCGACATGGTGATGGGCGACACCGACCTGTGCCCCTGGGACATGGGCACCTTCGGCTCCATGACGACCCGCTTTTTCGGCCCGCCGCTGCGCGCCGCCGCCGCCGAGGCGCGGGAGGTTCTGCTCGAGCTCGCCGCCGCGAAGCTGGACGCACCGCGCGACGAGCTCGCGGTGACCGACGGTGTCGTGACCGTCGCCGGCGACCCGGCCCGCACGGTGACCTACGCCGATCTGGCCAAGGGACAGCGAATCGCACGCCGGCTCGGCCGCGAGGCGGTGCTGGAGGCGGTCACGGACTTCACCATCGTCGGCCGCCCCGAGACCCGTCGCGACGCGGTCGACAAGGTCAGCGGCCGCGCGCTGTTCTCCGGCGACATTCGTCGCGATGGGATGGTCTACGCGCGGCTGCTCCGGCCGCCCGCGCACGGCGCCACGCTGCTCGACGTGGACGCGTCCGGTCTCGCGGCCGTGCCCGGGGCGACGCTGGTGCGCGACGGCGAGCTCATCGCCGTCCTGCACGCGACACCGGACGGCGCGGCGCGCGGGATCGAGACGCTCGAGGCGAGCTGGGACACACCGCAGCTCGACCTCGACCATGACTCCATCTTCCAGCACCTGCTCGACGTGGCGCCCGCCGGCGAGCGTGTCGGCCACGGCGGCGATCTCGAGGTCGGGCGCGCGGCGTCGAGCACGCGGGTCGCCGACACCTATTTCGACGGCTACGTGGCCCACGCGGCCATGGAGACCCACACCGCGGTGGCGGAGTTCGCCGACGGCCGGTGCACGATCTGGGCGTCGACGCAGACGCCGTTTCCGTTGCGATCGCAGGCCGCGGAGGCGCTCGGCGTCACCGAGGACAAGGTGCACGTGATGCCGCCCTTCGTGGGTGGGGGCTTCGGCGGCAAGACGTTCAACCAGCAGGCGATCGAAGCGGCCCGGCTGGCGAGGAAGGTGGGCCGCCCGGTCCAGGTGGCGTGGTCGCGCGCCGAGGAATTCTTCTTCGACACCTTCCGGCCCGCGGCCGTGGTGAAGATCGACGCCGGCATCGGTGATGACGGCCGCATCACGGACTGGGACCTCACGACCTACTTCGCCGGCTCGCGCGGCGCCGAGCACTTCTACGACATCCCCAACCACCGGACGGTGGCGGCGCCGACCGGCTGGCGCGGCGCGCCCGGCACCCACCCCTTCCCGACCGGCGCGTGGCGGGCGCCCGGCAACAACACCAACACCTTCGCCCGGGAGTCGCACATCGATGCGCTGGCCGTTGCGGCCGGCCTCGACCCGGTCGAGTTCCGCCGTCGCAACCTTGCCGACGCCAAGATGCAGCGCGTCCTCGAGGCCACCGCGACCCGCTTCGGGTGGCGGCCGTCGCCCGCGCCGAGCGGCCGGGGCCGCGGCATCGCCCTCGGCATCGACGCCGGCACGTATGTCGGCCTCGCCGTCGAGGTCGACGTCGACCGGTCGACCGGCAGCGTGCGGGTGACCCGCATGGTGTGCGCCCAGGACATGGGCCTCGCCATCAACCCCGAAGGTGCCACGATCCAGATGGAGGGCTGTCTGACCATGGGGCTCGGCTACGCGCTGGCCGAAGACGTGCGCTTCGACGGCGGCCGGGTGCTCGACACCAACTTCGACACCTACGAGATCCCGCGCTTCTCGTGGCTGCCCGACATCGAGACCGTGATCCTGGACGCCGCGGGCGACCCACCGCAGGGCGGCGGCGAGCCGGCCATCATCGTCGTCGGCGCGGCCGTCGCCAACGCGATTTTCGACGCCGTCGGCGGCCGCGTGCTGCGCATGCCGATGACCCCGGAGCGGGTCCGGGCCGCGATTCCGGAGCGGTGAGCACGGGGGCGCTGCTGCCGAGATGACGTGCTCTTGAGAGTTCGCCCAGAGAGAATGAGAGTCTGGACCGAAGGAGCGCGTCGGTGACGCAGGCCCGTGCCGACGTGTCGTCTGCCATCGCGCCTCTTCTACTCATCAGACGTCTTGCGCTGATCGTCCGGATCCCGACGGCTGTTCCAGCGGGTGGATCGCCCGTCCTTTGACGGCAGCTCGATCCCCAGCTTGCGGATCTTGCGGTACAGCGTCGTCGTGTGCATGCCGAGCTCGCGAGCCGCTTCCGTCCGGTTGAAGCGGTTGCGCGCGAGCACCCGGGCGATGAACTCCGCCTCGACCTCCTCGAGAGTCGTCGCCCGTTGACCGGTCGGTGCGGTGTCATTGCCGAGAAGCCAGTCGGGCAGATCGCCCTTCTCGATGCGTGCACCCCTGCACAGCACATAGGCGTGCTCGAGGATGTTCTCCAGCTCGCGCACGTTGCCCGGGAAATCGTGGCTCATCAGGTGTCTGAGCGCGGCCCGCGAGAGACCTTCGACGATCCGTCCGCGCTGCATGGAGAGCTGCCGGAGAAAGGCGTCGGCCAGCAGCGGCACGTCCGCGATGCGGTCGCGCAACGGCGGCATCTCGAGACGGATCACGTTGACCCGGTAGAACAGGTCGCTCCGAAACCTTCCCTCGTCCACCAGCTGCGCCAGGTTGCGGTTGGTCGCCACCAGGACCCGCACGTCGGCGGTATGGCTGACGACGTCACCGAGTGGCTCGTACACCCGGTCCTGGAGGAGGCGCAGGATCTTGACCTGCACAGCCAGAGGCAGGTCGCCGATCTCATCGAGAAACAGCGTCCCGGCTTCGGCGACCCGGACCCGGCCGGGCTTGTCGCGGTCAGCCCCGGTGAACGCGCCACGACGGTAGCCGAAGAGCTCTGACTCGAGCAGGGTGTCGGGCAGCGCCCCACAGCTCACGGTGACCATCGGCCGGTCGCGGCGTGGGCTCTGGGCGTGGATCGCCTGCGCCAACAGCCCCTTGCCGGTGCCGCTCTCGCCCTCGATCAGAATCGTGCTCTCGCTGCGGGCGATGGTCGGCAGGTCCTCGAGCAGCTTGCGCAACCCGGGGTCGGAGGTGATGATCCTCGGACCGTCGTGGGCGCCCTCGACCTGATCCAAGAAGCTCTTGACGAGATTGAGGTCCCGAAACGTCTCGACCCCGCCGATGACCTTGCCGTCGCGATCGCGCAGCAGGGCCGTTGATACCGTGACCGGCACGATGCGGCCGCTGGCGTCACGAATGTGGATCGGCAGGTTGACCACCGGGTTGCCGGTCTCCATGGTGTACCGCAGCGCGCACGCATCCTTGCAGATGCTGGAGCGGAAGACATCGCAGCAGCGGCGGCCGAGCGCCTCGGCGCGCCGGATCCCGATGGTGCGCTCTGCCGCCCGGTTGAAGCACGTGATGCGCCACTCCGAGTCGACGGCAAAGACCCCATCCGAGATGCTGTGCACGACCGCTTCGAAGCGGTTGTCGCACGGTTGGGGCCCGAGATCCTCGTTCCCCGTCTCGCGGCTGTTCCGCTCGCGGCCCGTGCTCGGAGCGTCGTCCATTGTCGAGGTCTGCCTCGTCACCGAGAGTAGCACACGAACTGCAGCGATCGAGCAACGTTATCACCGAGTTGTATTGCACATACGCTGCAGAAGCACCGCGCCGATCTTTCTCTGTGTCCGTGATGTGTCCGCGAAAGTGCAGCTGCCGGGACGGTTTCGCTGAGACCCGAGAGCCCGGCTGCGGCGTGGCACAGCTGGTGCATTCCCTGATGGCAGCACGCAGATACGAGCAGGCGCCCCGCGCCGGAAAGGAGAGCGATGATGGAACCGACACGTCCCGACCCCGTGAGGTACGAGAGGGAGCCCCACAACGCGGCCCGACCGATGAAGGTCGTGGCCGACGAGCAGGGGACCCGGTGGCTCTGCGACGAGGAGGTCGACGAGCGGAAGGACCTGCGCGCGCAGGGTTGCTGGAAGTGCGGCGAGTTCGCTTTCACGCGCGACGACTGATGTGAAGGACATCTTGGACACTCAACGACGGGCAGAGACAGGAATTGGTCGAGCACACCGTTCTGCAGCTCGATCGGTGTGATTTCGATGCGCCCCGGAGCAATCACTTCTTTCACTGGATGTCCGCGGGTTGCCGGCGCCTGAGCACGCACGAGGTCGTCGAGGAGGAGTTTGCCGACGAAATCGACGAGTTGTGTCGTAAGACGTGAGCGACCCGATCAACGTCGAAAATGACTGGTTTGACACGCCCGGGTCCACAGGTTCACGCCCCAACCGGTGTGAATGCCAGGCACCTGCCCCCGCTCCAACTCCACGAGGGTGACATGTTCCCGATGGCGAACTCGCCCGCCCCCGCTCCGCTCGTTCTGCCGGCTCCGCCCGGCACGGCAGTTACTTGAGGTCGGGATACAGCTCCTCCATCACGAGCTTCGGCTTCCGGTCGATGGTGAACAGACCGAAGTGCTTTTCCGCCCCGTTGGGGTTGTTCGGGTCGCCTTTCCAGTCCTCGTCGAATGCCTCGAACCAGAACAGCGTGACGCCGAGCTTCGCGGCCCACTCGGTGACCTCCTTGAAGTACCTGCGCTGATTCTCCTCGCTCGCCCGCTCACCGAACTCGCTCGCCGTCGTCGCCCATCCGACCTCTCCGATGATGAGCTCGACCCCGGGCAGACCCTTCCGGACCGCTTCGATGTTGCTGGCGGTGAACCCAAGGGCGTCATCGATGTCGCGCTCGGCCCAGATCGCGTACGAGTGAACGGTGATGAAATCGAGCTCTCTGGCGAGGGGCTTGCCGCTGTGGGCCCACCAGTCGAAGTTGTCGGCGACCGTTACTTTCTGGGGGATGGAGCGCTTGACCTTCTTGACGTACTTGATGACCCGGTCGACGTCGACCTTGTGATCGGTCCAGGAAACCAGCGCCTCGTTGCCCACGCTGACGGCGATCACGATGTCCTGGTACTCGTTGGCCAGCTTGATGCCCCTCTCGACCTCGAGCTTGTTCTCCTTCTTGTTCTTCTCCAGCGTTTCGTCGGGGATCCGCTCGTCGAGCCACGGACAGCCCTGGTGGTTGCTGATCTCGGCGCTCAACCAGATCCCCAGCATCACCCTCAGCGGAAGCTGGTGCTCGCGGATCAATCGCAAGACGGTTTGCGCGTTCTCTCCGGAGTCGTACAAGCGAATGAGGCCGAAGTTGAGGTTGTGGGTCAGGATTCTCAGGTCCTCGAGAATCTGCTCGTCGCTCGGGTTGACCGCGCCGTCTCCGCGGTCCGGATGCTGACCGGCGCGATAGCCCGAATACGCGACCGCGTACCTGGGTCTGACCTGTGCGTCGGCACCCCCGTCCCGCGCCGTGTCTGGGTCCTCCGGGCTCTTCGTGTCGGCCGCCGATGGTGACGGAGCACTCACGAGCAGCGCCACGGCTGCAATCACGGCCAACGCGAATGCGATCGGGCTCTTCAACGCACACGTCATCGTCATCTCCTCGTCGAGTTGCACGGACATCAATGTAGGAACACGCGAGTGACGGGGCCGGGTCTCTCCCGCGTGCTGCACATGGCTCCTGACAGCTCCCTGAACCCGCGGCCGCGGCGCCTGCACGGCCGGCACCGGCCGTCCAACCATCGCTCGCGATCTGGAGCAGGGGCTGGCGAATCCACGTGAACATGATGACAGAGGGTTGACAGCGTTGTCAATTCTCGCATATCGTCGCTGGTGAGGCGTCGGCTCACGCTTCGAGACGGGAGCATCGCGTGCCGCAAGAAACGACACAACACAGCGACACCAGGCGGCTCCGAGCAGCTTTCGTTTCAGTACCTTCCAAAGACGATGGGCGGTTACGAAAACAACGTCGCATCGTGCTTCACGACGACCGTTCGAAACGGAGGATGGATCGATGAAGCTCCCTTCCCCGCCGTGCCTGGTGCTCAGTCTCGCGGCAGTGTTTTTCTTGGGTCTCGTACCGGCGTTCGCACAGGGTCAGGAGGAGGAACCCGGAGCGTCGGGGAACGGCCCCGAAGCTCAGCAAACCGACAAGGACACGTCCGAATCGGACGAGACCGCTGCCGATGAGGACAAGAAGAAGAAGGACCTCGCGAAGTTCACCGACGAGATGACGGTCACGGCGACCCGGGTGGAGACCGACCTGATGGACACCCCCGTCGCCGTCAGCGCCTTCGACCAGGACATCCTCGACCAGCAGGGCGTGAAGAGCGCGGCGGACCTGGCGCAGCTCGTGCCCAACATGGACATCGCCACGATCAACGGTCAGTCGACGCCCGTCATCTCCATGCGCGGCGTTCGCTCGACCAATGAGACCGAGCTCGGCGACTCCGCGGTGGGCGTGCACTTGGACGGGGTGTACTCACCCCGGATGCAGGGCGTCTTCGCTCTGATGTTCGACAATGAGCGGGTCGAGGTTCTGCGTGGCCCGCAGGGGACCCTGTTCGGCCGCAACTCCACCGTCGGCACCATCAACATCATCACCGCCAAACCGGATCTCAACGCCAACTTCGGGCGCGCTGAGGTGTTCCTCGGCAACTACAACCACCGTGAGTTCCAGGGCATGTACAACCTGCGCTTGTCCGACAAGTTCGCGATGCGATTCGCCGGTCGGATGTTTACGCGGGACTCCTATGTGGACGGGTGGTGGGATCCCAATCAGTACGACCAGCGGCACATTGCCGATCTCGTCGAGGGCGCCGAGATTATCGCCCCCGGTTCATTCGACGAGTGCACGGATCCGAGGTGTTATGCGCGGACCCAGCACTCGAACTGGTGGGCCGGCAACCCGACGATCAACATGCCGATCCGCGAGCTGGTCAAAGCCGATCCTGACGACTTCTACCACAACGTCGACGAATGGGCCTATCGCCTGAGCGCCCGCTGGCGGCCAAAGGACAACCTCACCCTCGACCTCGGCTACCAGCATTATCGCAACGACAGCGCCGGTGGCGTCGACCTCGTGAACTGTGAGAAGCTCCGCGGCCGGCCGACGTACGATTCGCAGGGCAACGTGATCGGGACCGATGACTGCTCCAACCTGTTCCCGACCGACAGCACGTACAACGTCGTGACCAACGTACCGGGCAAGCTCTACCTGGACATCCAGTACCTGCGCGCCAACCTGAGCTGGGACATCAACCGGGACCTCCGCTTCGTCTACATGGGAGGGTACGAGGATCAGGACCGTCAGTCGGCCCAGGACATGGAGCAGAGCCTGAATGCTTGGGACGGCGCCATGTTTTTCCTGCCGGGCACGGGATCCACCTCCTGGTCGCACGAGATCCAGTTCCAGTCCTACGGCAACAAGAAGTTCAACTGGATCGCGGGCGCCAACTACTTCCACGAGAAGACCTCCACCGTGGGGTATTACGACAACTCGATCAACGACAAGGCGTTCTGGGACCAGCCTGACCGCTCGACCGACGCGTGGGCGCTGTTCGGCCAGGGGACGTACTCGTTCACCAACCAGTGGCACCTGACGCTCGGGTACCGTCACAGCGACGAAACCAAGCAGGACGTCGGTGGGCGGACCTACGCCTGCAACAACGACAACGGCTGCGCGACCGGGTGGTGGCAGCGTGATGTGCTCAACAGCCTGCCGGCCGACTACTGGGAGGATGTGAGCCTCTACCCGGAGTACACCGAGAACGACAACAAGGGCTCGTGGGGGCACGACGACTGGCGCCTGGGCCTCGATTTCGATCTCAACGCCAAGACGCTGCTCTACGCCTATCTCGCGTCGGGCTTCAAGTCCGGCGGCATCGGCGACGTGTTTTTCGAGACCAACCCCCGCACCGGTGAGGAGATCAACGTTCGCACCGAGTTCGGTCCCGAGGAGGTGATCACCCTGGAGCTCGGGTTCAAGAGCCGTCTGGCGAACGACAAGCTCAGCCTTCGGGGGGCGTACTTCTACTCGGACTACGACGACATGCAGTACGCGTCGGTCGGCGCCATCGCGATGACCGAGCGGTGGGACGTCCTCCGTGACGACAATGGTCTGCCGATCCTCGACGACCAGGGCAACCCGGTCTTGGGTTGGGTGGCCGCGCCGATCATCGCCTACTTCACGCAGAACGTTCCCGGCGCCCAGATCCAGGGCTTCGAGCTCGAGTACGACTGGACGCCGTGGCTCGGTGGCCACATCTTCGGGTACGCGAGCTGGTTGGACACCGAGATCACCGAGGACTGGAACACCAAGTGGAACTACGATCCCGTCTACTACTTCTCCATCGACTACGAGGACGCGGTCGATCCGGAGAACCCACTGCTCCAGGTCAACCTCAAAGGCAACGAGCTCGCCGTCTCGCCGCCGTTCAAGTTCCACATCACCGCCGAGCACGTCTTCGATTTCGGTAAGGCCGGCGCACTGATGCCCTGGGTTACGTACCACTGGGAGGACGAGAGCTACCTGACCGTCTGGAATGTGGACAAGCACACCGACGACATGGATTTCGTGATTCGTGACGAGGACATCAAGTACACCGACGACCGGCGGCCGGCCTGGTCCATGGTGCACGCCGGGCTGCGCTACTACTACGGCAGGTGGAACTTCGAGCTCTACGGCTACAACCTCACCGACGAAGTCGTCCAGTGGTGGGGCGGTGCCGCCGAGGGCGTCGCCAAGGGCAGCTTCAGCGTGCCGACCACCTACGGTCTTCGGGCTGGATTGAGCTTTTGAGCCCTCGCGATCACCTCGCGCCCGGCGGCACCCTCGATCCCGCGAGGTCAAAAGCCGCAGAGGCACAAGAAAACCGGGGGAGGTCGATCTCCCCCGGCCGTTCGATCGAGGTGGTGGAGGAACTAATCCGCCAGGGTCAGCTTGACATCGGTGATGTAGAAGGTCTCACCGAGGCCGTAGCCGCTGAGGATCCCGAACGTATCTGGAGCAGGGACGGTTCCGACAAAATCGCTGAACGGAACCGTGATCTCGAACCAGCCGTTGCCCAGATCGGTTCCGTCGGCGAACGCGTAGGTCAGCTCGATCTCGGGAATTTTCACATTGATGGTGGTCAGCTCATCCGACTTGATCTTGAATGCGAGCCCGTCGAAGTTGGCCAGGAAGCCCGGGATCTGTTCGAACGACATGCAGGACGACACGTCTCCCCATGCCGTTCCCGGATCGACCCGCATGACACGCGGGTAGTCGGGGTCGTCGGTCAGCTCGGTGAGCGTCGAACCCGAACTCCACTCGCCGATCATCGAGCTGATGTCGTCGTCGCCGGTGGAGGAGTACAAGTAGGCGTCGCCGGTCGGCGGCGGTGGGGTGCTGCTGAGCTCCCCGGTCCACGCCTCGAGAGTGGTCGGGTCGCCGGTGGCCGAATCGTTGTCGACCTTGGAGGCGGAGAAGACGACGGCACCGCTGAGCACCTCACAGTGCAGGGTTCCGTACGCGAAGTCCTCGAGTGCGGAACCGAAGAGGTCCGCGTGGTCGACCCGTTTCAGGAAGGGCTCGAACTGGTCGAGCTCCACGTCTTTGGTCGCGACCTCGACGCCCTGCTCGTTGTGCAGGCTGACCCGTACCTGCGACGGATTTCCGGCTTCGCCGCGCGCCTCGAGCATGACGAGGTTCGTTCGGAAGCTGTCGCTTTTCGCCAGCCCGACGATGTCGGTGGCTTCACCTTCCTGCACCGCCATGTCTCGCGGAATTCCTTCGTAGCCCAGGCC
>JASFPU010000038.1:0-11441 GCA_050115855.1 Holophagae bacterium | reverse complement strand
ATCAGCGGCGATCCGGTGGTGGCGGCGCTGCGGAAGCTCTTCCGAGCCGCCGGCTGCGACCCGACACGCTACCGGCCGGCGTCCGAGGCCCTGCTCCGGCGGCTGGTGAAGGGCCACGAGCTGCCGGCCATCTTTCCCATCGTCGACCTCAACAACTGTCTCTCCGTCGAGCTCGCCGTGCCGTGCTGCGTCATGGCGGAGGGCTCGTTCCGACCTCCCCTCGTCTGGCGCTCCGGCGTCACCGGCGAGCGCTACGAGAGCCTGCGCGGGCCCTTCAACCTCGACGGCAAACCGGTGCTCTTCGACTCCGAAGGCCCGCTCGACTCGCCCATCACCGGCAATGTCCGGGTCAAGGTCAAACCCGACACCCGGGCCGCCTGGCTCGTCGCCTACATGCCCGCCTCAGAGCTCGAAATCGGGGGCGCGGGGCGCGCGCTCGAACGTCTCGCCGCCGACACCGGCATCACCGTCGACTGGTGACATTCAGAGCCGAAGAGCCGTGACGTCACAACCACAAAGACACCAAGGCACGAAGGAGAACACGAAGAGTCCGCAGCACCCATTGGCCAGAGGCCGAAGGGTTCTGCGGCTTTTGTCTGCGATGCTCTTGTGTCTTCGTGTCTTCGTGGTTGCGATGATCTGATGGTCGTCGACCTTTGGTTCCAGGCGGTGAAGCCGATCAGTCAGGGGCTGTAGAGCTGGATGCGGGAGTCGGGGACGCGCTGCGACAGCCGGGCCATGGTCTCCCCGACGCGGGCACGGATCTCCTCGAGGTCAAGGGTCAGCAGCTCGCGGTCGCGCATCAGCACGCGGCCGTCGCAGATGACCGTGACCACGTCCGACGCCCGCGCCGAATAGACCAGGTTGGCACGTAGGTCGTGCCGCGGCTGGGTGTGGGCGCCGCTGACGTCGATCAGCACGATGTCGGCGAGAAAACCGGACGCCAGGTGGCCGAGCTCGTCGGCCATCCCGTACACGCGAGCGCTGTCTCGGGTCGCGACGGTCAACGCCTCGGCGACCGTCATCACCCGCGGATCGCCGGCCTCGTGCTTGGCCGCCATGGCCATGAGACGGAGCGACTCGAAGACGTCCAGGGTATTGTTCGACACGGGGCCATCGGTGGCGAGCCCGACCGGGATTCCGGCCGCCCGGAGCTTGCTCACGGGCGCCACACCCATCGCCAGCTTGAGAGAGGTCTTGGGCGCGTGGGCGACGCCGCAGGGTCGTTCCGCCATCAGGTCAATGTCGTCGTCGGTGATGCCGCAGCAGTGCGCGAGGATCGTCGGACGGTCGAGCACGCCGGTGTCGGCGAGCACCTGGATCGGGGTTCGCCCGTGAGCCGCCAGACTGGCCTCGGTCTGACCGGCGGTCTCGGCCGCGTGGATGTGGATGCCGAGATCGAGCTCCGCCGCCCGGTCGGCGATCTCACTCAAGAACTCATCGTCGCAGGTGTAGGGCGCGTGCGGTGCGAGCCACGTCGTGATGCGTCCGTCAGCCGACCCACGGTACTGCTCGGCGAACGACGCCGTTCGTTCCACGCCGGCGGCGCCCTGGGAGCCGAACACCGCCCAGCCGAGCGCGGCCCGGGTTCCGGCCCGTTCGACCGCGGCCGCGACGCGGTCCATGTGGAAGTAGTGGTCAGCGACCGACGTGACGCCGGCGGCGATCATCTCTGCCAGACCGAGCTGCGTGCCCCACTCGACGTCGTCGGCCGTCAGGTTGGCCTCCAACGGCCAGATGAACTCGTTGAACCAGGTTTCGATGTCGACGTCCTCGGCGAGGCCGCGAAACAGACCCATGGCGACGTGGGCGTGGCTGTTGATCAGCCCGGGAATCGCCAGACATCCGGTCCCGTCGATCACGTCGACGTCGCGCGCCGGGTCGAGCGGAGCGGATGGACGAACCTGCTCGATCCGGTTGCCCGAGATCACGATGTCGTGCCGATCGAGCACCCGACAGCCGTCCGACGCGCACCGAAGCACGTCGACACCGTGCACGAGGAGTGACGCGGCAGACGACATCGATCGGCGAACCACTCCTGCGGTCAGGCGGGCTCCCGGCCCGCTCAGGCCGCCGGTCCGTCGACCGACTCCGCCTCGAGCTCGCTCGCGGTCGCCTCACGCAGCGACGCGACCTCGACCTCGAAGTGGAGGGTACGGCCGGCCAGCGGGTGGTTGCCGTCGAGGGTGACCTTCTCCCCTTCGACCTCGGCGATCAGAAGATGCTGCTCACGACCGTCCGGCAGCTGGGCGGCGACCACGGTGCCGACCTCGGGCTCGAAACCGAGCCGGCCCTTTTCGACCTCGACGATCCGGGTCGGGTCGTGCTCGCCGTACCCCTGATCGGGAGGGAACGACACCGACAGCTGATCACCCACCTCGCGGCCCTCGAGCTCCTTCTCGAGCGCCGGAATGAGATTGCCGTGCCCATGCAGATACTCGAGGGGCTCGCGGTTCTCCGTGCTGTCGACCTCTGTGCCGTCGTCGATGGTCAGACGGTAGTTGATCCCGACCACCACGTTCTTCTCGATTCGCTCCGTCGCCATAAGCTGTTTCCCTTCACGTCCGGCTCACGAGCCCGACTGCCTGATCTCGGCGTTCTTCCTGAGTTCGGCGACCAGAGAGCCGATGATCTCGGCGTTCCGCCGCTGGCCGATGAGCGACACGATCAGCGTCCGAACCTTGTCGAGCGGCAGCAGTTTACCCTTCTTGATCTCCTCGACCTTCGCCACATGGAACCCGATGTTGCTCTCGATCACGTCCGTGATCCCACCCACCTCCGTCGACCAGACCGCATCGTCGAATCCCGGAACCATGTCACCGCGCGAGGTGAAGCCCAGATCACCGCCCCGGCTCGCGTTCGGACCTTCCGAGACCTCCCGTGCGAGCCCCGCGAAATCCTCGCCCGCGACCGCGCGCTCGCGAGCCGCCACGGCGCGTCGGTACGCAGAGGCGCGCTCGTTGTCCGATGCGTTCGGACCGATCTTGATCATGATCTGTCGGGTGTGGATCTTGTCGGGACCCGTGAACAGCTCGGGATGCTCGTGGTAGAAGGCCTCGACCTCGCCGTCGGACACCTCGTCGACCTTGCCACCGTACTCGTCCTCGACGAGCGAACGGACCAGGTCGGCCTGAACCACGCTCGAGCGCAGCTCGTCGTACGTCACGCCGGATTTGATCAGATCTGCCTCGAGTGCACCGCGCCCACCGGCCTGCGTCACGAGGGCCGACATCTTGGCATCGATCCGCTCCTGGTTCGGTTCGAGCTCCCGGCGGCGCGCCTCCTGGGCCAGGAGCGTGCTGTCGATCGCCCGTTTGACCAGGGTCTCGATCACAGCGCGACCTCGCGGCTCGATGCCTTGGCTCGCCATGTCCACCTCGACCTGCGGCATCAGGAGCTTGAGCTGCCAATCGTAGATCGGCTCGTCGTTGACCCAGACCGCCACGTTCTTCGTCGTGTCCTGCGCCGCAGCGATCAGCGCCGCGCCGACGGTGACGGCGACGGCCGACAGTCTGACGATCTTGAACATCCGACCCCCCTCTCGGCGGCAAAGCTGAACTTCTTCACCGATTCCGTCGATTCAGCGGTTCACCCTACCACAGGCTGTCAGGGGCACGACCACGACGTACGGGCTCGCGCCACCTCGCGACCGTCATTCCGACGGACAAGCTGGTGCAGCACCTCGCGGGGTTCGCTGTCGGGGCGAGCGCCCGCGCGGGACACGACCGTCTGCCCGCGATGGCACTCGGCGAGGAAGGCGACTTCGAGACGCTCCAGGTTGGAGCGATTCCAGATGTCGTCAGGCACCGCCTCGATCGCCCACTCGACAAAGCTCGTGTTGTTGACGTGGCCGGCGCTGTCCAGATCGCAGCGACGGATCGCGAAGGTGAGCTCGCGGTCGACGCGGCCGGGCGACGCGAGCTCGTCGGGTCGCACCGGCCGATCGCCGAGCCCGAGCTTTGACAGCGGCTCGGCGACCGTGGCCGGAATCCGCACCGGCCGCCGCCGCGCCAGGTCCAGGACGAGCCACAGCGTCGTCGCCGACCCGATCCGTGACCCGTGGTGATCGAAGATCTCGAACCGGCGCTCTGTGGTCAAACGGTTGGCGGCCGCAGGCCAGGTGTCGACAACGACCTCGTCTCCGACGCTCGGCCAACTGTCCATGGTCAGGTCGAGCCGGGTCAGCACCCAGGCGACTCCGGTCGAGATCAGCGCCTCGACCGCCACCCCCAGATCGGCGGCGTGCTCGGTCGCCGCTTCCTGGAGCAGCCGGCACAGGATCGGCACTTGGAGGCGGCCCCGGGGGTCGACCTCATAGCTTCGAACGCGGCAGAGCAGGCGATGAATCGGCGGTGTGACCACGTCGGACGCGATGCTACACCAGCGCGCCGACACCACGGAGAGCACGCCGCCCCAGCCACACTGGTGGGGCGGTGGCCGTGCTCAGTTGATGCCGGTGGCGTGGAGGAAACCGATGACCTCTCCGGTCGGACCCGGTGTCGAGATCTCCTCGCTGATCAGGACGCCGAACTCCTTGGACACGCACTGGCGGGTCCACACGCCGGCGTTCGGTCCGCTCGTGATCTCGATCCGGGAGCACGCGCAATCGAACGTCCCGGCTGGCACCGTCACCATCTCGGAGACGCTCTGGACCACGCCCTCGTATGGATCTGTCGGCCTGGTCTCAGTTCCACCCGGGGTCGTGGTCGAGGTCTCGGTCACGGACGGCGTGACCCAGGTCTCTCCCTCACACCAGAGGTTGAACGGCCCGATGTAGAGCGGTGGACTGTAGCTGGTGCTGGTCGTCGATGCGGGCAACGGAACACCGCCCACTTCAGTCGTCACGTCGTCTTCGAAGGACAGAATCTCGCCGTGACCCTGGGGGCTCGACAGCACGCGATGGTCCTGCATGGTCTCGGTCGTGACGACGACCGCCTGTCCCTGAAACAGGAGACTGACCTCCGAGGTATCGTGACTGCTGTTGGCGTCGAAGGAATGGTGCGTGCGGACCAGTTCGCCCTGGAAGGACTCACCCTGATATTCGGCGAGAATGTCGTACGTCACCTGACGACCCGGTGACGGAAAGTCGATCGTGACGCAGGCGCCGCCGCCACCGCCGCCGCCACCGCCACCGCCACCGCCACCGCCGCCACCACCACCGCCACCGCCGCCGGAGTTGCAGTTCCGCACGCCGGTCTCGTAGGTCGGATCGTCGGAGTCGCGGTCGATGACCGACAGCCCGACGGCGTACGGGCCGCCGGAGTCGGCGGAAACCCGGAAGGTGTAGGGTCCGCCGCCCGACACCTCGAAGAAGTCGAGCACGTTGTTGATCTGGTCGATCTCACCGGCGAGCAGTGTGATGTCCTCGTCGGCGATCACACTGCCGCTGCCGTCGATGAGGTCGAGGTCGAGCTCGGTGGTGCCGCCGGCGGCATTGAAGAACAGGGCGTTCGTCCGATAGTCGCCGCCGACCACACCGGAGAGCACGATCTGTTCGCCGGCCTGAATCAACCCGGTGGGCGGCATGGCCGGGATCGACTGACCGTAGGTTCCGTTGGAACTCTGGTTGTAGGTGCGGGCAAGCACGAGCAGTGGGACGTTGGCCGTGATCCGGAGACCGCCGTTCGCCTGGTTCATCCCGAACGCCGACATCATCACGTCATCGAGCGCCAGGAGTTGGCCCGACGCCACCGTGCGGGTCACGGTCGCCGGCGATGTCACCGCCTGATTCCTCGGGTGGTAGGCCAGTGTGACGGTGCCGCCGGACGGCCCGACCGCCAGGATCCGCAGGTCGGTGCGCCACAAACTCGAACCGACCCCGCTCGCGCGCGCAACCCCGGCGAGAAGGAGATCCGCCGGATCGGTCGGGGCGACCGCCGCGACCACCGCGACCGGGTCGCCGGTACGGTTGTCGACCACCGATCCGTAGGCGATCAACGGCACCGTCGCGGTCACGGCCGCCCGCGCCACGGCGGTCGCAGGCGCCGACAGCTCGGCAAAGACGTCATTGACCTGGTACTGCTCGTACGGATCTATCGAGAAGCTCTTGGCGCCGATCACCGAACCGGAGGCATCGTACAGCGTCACGATGACGGTGCCGGACGTCGCCGCGGTGCCGACCCATCCCAGGTTGCTGCGGAAGTCGCTCGACTTCGAAAGGTACACGATGTGACCGGTCTCGCCCGGACGCAGGGCGTCGTCGACCGAGAGTCCTGGAATGAACTGACCGTAGGTGCCGCCGGGAACCTGGTTGTAGGTTCGCGAGGTGACGATCATCCCACAGTGGTTCGTCTCGACCAACAGCGCACCGGTACCCGAGTAGCCGAAGCGGGAGTTGAGGATGTTCGAGATCTGGATCTGTCCCTGCACAGGGACGTTGACGTCGACGAACCTGTCGAGCGAGCCATTGTCCGACCGGTTCCTGAGCAGATAGATCCGCACCGACGACGGCGAGTCTGACGTGTTGATCAGCCGGACATCAGTTCTCCAGTTGGTGCCGGCGCTCCCTGCCACGTTGGCGGAGGCCGGGATCATCCACTGGTCGGCGTGCACGGTGGTCGGAACGACCACCGCCACCGTGAGAAGGAGCATCGCGATGAGTCCGAAATGTCGATGAAGAGTGATCCTGGTCATTCGTTTCTCCTCGGCCGATTCGCGTTCGCGACCGGGTTGTTCAGTGTGTTCAAAATGTAACGCTCACACATCATACCACGGAAGGGATCGAGTCGCGGTCGCATTCCGCCGGGCCCCACTGACGCCCCCCCTCGGGCCCGTTGACTCGGGTCTTCCTCATTCCTGGTAGAATGTTCCCAAATGGTTGGAGCTGCAGGACCTGGCAAGTCGAATTTCAACGATCGCCTGACCCGGACCGGACCCGGCGAGGCGTCGTGATTCTCGAGACCGACGTTGCCGTCCCGTCCGGACCCAGGATCTGGGCAATCGGTGGTGGGAAGGGGGGCGTCGGCAAATCCGTGGTCGCGACCAACATCGCGACCACCATCGCCCGCTCCGGCGCTCGGGTCGCCTTGGTCGACGCCGATCTCGGCGGCGCCAATCTCCACACCATGCTCGGCGTGCCGTCGCCGAAAAAGAACCTGGCCGACTTCATCGCCCGGCGGGTTGCCAACCTGAGCGACGTCATGCAGGCGACGCCCGTCGACAACCTGTGGCTGGTGAGCGGTGCCCGCGCGTTGCTCGAAACCGCCAACCCCAACTGGGGACAGAAGGGCAAAATCCTGCGCCACATCGCCACGCTCGACGTCGATCACGTATTCCTCGATCTCGGCGCAGGCACCGCATTCAACGTGCTCGACTTCTTCCTGGTCGCCCGGAAGGGCATTCTGATCGTGGTCCCTGAGGCGACGTCCGTCGAGAACGCGTACTTCTTCATCAAGGCGGCCTACTTCAGAAAGCTCAAACAGGCGCAACCTCGACAGCAGGTCAAGGCGGCCGTGAAGGAGGCGACATCGGGCGACGGCCGACGGACCATCCGGACGCCTCGCGACTTGATGGCGCGAGTGATGGTCATCGACCCGGAGGCCGGCGCCGCCCTCATGGAAGCGGCCAGCACCTTCTCGCCATCGATCATCGTCAATCGCGTCGAGCGCTCCGAGCAGGCTCGACTTGGCATCGAGATGGGCTCCGCCTGCCGAGATTACTTCGGCATCAATCTCCGCTGTCTGGGGACTCTTCCGCTCGACACCCTCGTCCGGCGATCGGTGGACCAGCGCCGACCGGCGGTCGACCTTTTCCCGCAGAGCAGCTTCGCCGCCGCGATTCGCAGCACGGCCGGGCAGCTGGTCGACATCCTCGCCGAGGCCGCCGGATGAGCCGAGCCCGCCACGAGGACTGGCAGCTGCTCGACCTCGAGCCAGGCGCCGACCTCACCGAGGTCAACAAAGCACTGCGCTTCCGGCGATCACTCTACCAGCCCGACGCGCTTGCAACCTACAACCTGCTTGAAGAGGATGAACGAGCCCGCATGCTCGAGCGTATCGACGATGCCTATCGCCGCATCACCGGCAGCGAGCCGCCGCCGTTTCGGGGTCCGCAGGCCGTGTCGCCGGCACCCGAACGGTCGCCCGATGCCCCGACCGGCGCGCCACCCGACGCGCGGGCCGAGCCCGGTGCGCTCCTCCGGTATCACCGCCACCGCCGTGGACTCACCATGGCGCAGGTCGCGGCTGAAACCAAGATCCGGCCCGCTCTGCTCGAGCAGCTCGAGTCCGAGCGGATCGACGAGCTGCCCGCGGCGGTCTTCGTCCGCGGTCACGTGCTGCAGTACGCGCGTGCGCTCGGTATCGATCACGCCAACGAGCTCGCCGCGCTGTACATCGCCAAGCACAAGCTCGACTGAAACGCGCTGATCAGTCGACTCCGGAACGCGACGACGGGGACCGGCTCGGCCGCCGCGTGACCGTCATTTCTCGTTCGTGGCAAACGCTGCGAGCCAGCAATCAACGATGTTCTGCTTGAACGCCTCCACGGCGTCCGGGTAGCTCGAGGCGGGGAGGTCGGCGGTGCAGGACCTGCACACGATGCGCGCGTTACCTCAACCGCCGTGCAGCTCGGCTGGCGAGCCGCACAGCGGGCAGCGCAGCTCGGGCCGATTCGGCGTTGGCGTCGCCTCAGGCTGGTCGCCAGGAAACTTCATGACCTCATGATTGTACGTCGAAGTTGCCACCGATCACAATCGGTTCCGTCGGTGATCCAGGTCGCTGCGCACGGCGTGCCCGCGCACGACACTCGAAGGTGGAGGCCAATCGTGCGAGCCGTGATGCTGATCGCCACAATCTGCATCCTTGCCGGTCATTCCGTGGCCGCAGGTCTGGCCGATCGGGTGACCGTCACGCCGGTCTCGCTGCCACACAACCTGGAGAGCAGTATCGGCAGCTGGGGAACGTGGGGCGGCACCACCCTCGGCCCTCGCCTGTACCTGGTTCCTCGGTCAGACGGTTCGTTCTCTCTGGGCTGGACCGATCAATCAGGCACCGGTCGGATCAGCACGATCACCGCCGGGGTCGCTGCCGAGATCGACAGCTTTCCCGGACGGCGGCTCAAAGGTCTGGTCGTACACGATGACGACAGCTATGCCGTGCTGCTGTGGAACGAGGCGACCGAGACGCTGAAGCTGGCCAGGTACGGGCCGACCGGCAACCAGCTGTGGGCGCCGACTCTCGACACGGTCAACACCGAGTTCGATGACTGGCTCGGCGACGCCCGCCTCTCGTACGGCAACGGCACCTATGCCGCGTACTACACGGTCTACGGCACTGGGTCGTGGATGGCCGGTCACCACGGCGACCAGCTGAGGTACGTCAACGACAACGGCTCCATCACCGGCGGCTGGGAGTGGGGTTGCTCGCACTCCATGGCCGAGCTCGTGGGGTGGCATCAGAGCCACGGCTGGGTCGCCCTGTGCTCATCCGACTGCTATCCGTCCAAGGGGCTGGTGCAAGACAACTCGCAGAACCTCGTTCCGTCCGACGGCAACTGCGGCGGCTTGGTCTCGCTCCAGCTCGGTCAGATGGCGGCCGGCGACGTCGAGTGGAAGGCGGTGTTCAACGCCGTGGAGATCCCGCCGCCGTGCTGTGGCGCCCACGGGATCGGCTTCGTCCGCTTCGGCGGCCCGGCCGGCACCGTCGTGACGTGGCTGACGAACACCAGCGGTGATCACGAGCGGGACCCCGTCATGGCCCGACTGCCGGACGACCCGTCAGGCGGCGAGCGCTACCTCGTCGGCTGGCGGATGGACGACACGGGCGAGTTCTTCCTCGCGGTCGTCGACGCCGTCGGCACACTGCTCGACGGGCCCGATCCGGTCGGCAGCACCGGCATCGCCTGGGGTAACCGAAACGACTCGTTCCAGGCCAGCAGCAACGGATCGGTGAGCTGGGTGTTCGGCGCCGCGGGGAGCTCGACCCTGGTGTTCCAGACCTACCGCGACGACGCGATCTTCGCCGACGGCTTCGAGTCGGGCGACCCGTCGGCCTGGTCGTCGACATCACCCTGACCCAGCGTCAGCGCCACGACCGCCCCCGAGCGACGGCTGCCGTCCGGTGGGTCGCTCGAGGGACGCCTACAATGGACCGATGAACCCCGACGTCCCGAGACTGGAAGCTCCCCGAGTTTCCGTCACCTACGGCGAGGAGCTGACCCGGTACGGCTTCGGCAGTGGCCATCCGTTCGCGGTCGACCGCCTGGCGATCTTCTGGGCCGCAGCGCTGCGCCGCGGGCTCGCGGATCGGGTCGATCTCGCGGCGCCCCGCCGGGCCTCTCGAGCCGACATCGAGATGTTCCACGATCCGGCGTACGTCGACATGGTCGAAGAGCGTTCGGCGACCGGTGGCGGCTACCTCGACCACGGCGACACGCCCGCGTTTCCGGGCATGTACGACGGCGCCGCCTGGGTCGTCGGCAGCACCCTCGACGCGGCGTGCCGTCTGGTCGACGGCACGGCCCGCCGCGCGTTCGTTCCGGTTGCCGGCCTCCACCACGCCCGGCGCGACCGCGCCGGTGGATTCTGCATCTTCAACGACTGCGCGGTTGCCATCGAGCACCTCAGGCGGTGCCTGACCGGACGCACCGTGGCGTACGTCGACATCGACGCCCACCACGGCGACGGCGTCTACTACGGCTTCGAGGCCGTCCCCGAGGTAGTGATTGCCGACATCCACGAGGACGGCCGATTCCTCTACCCCGGCACCGGCGCGCCCGATGAAACCGGTGTCGGAGCCGCCGAGGGGACCAAGCTCAACGTGACGGTCCCTCCGGGCGCCGACGACGGTGTCTTCCGCGCGGCCTGGCAGCACGTGGAAACCCTCGTCGACGCCGCAGCCCCGGCGGTCATCCTCCTCCAGTGCGGCGCCGACGGCATCGCGGGCGACCCACTCACTCACCTGGCCTATACCACCGCGAGCCACCGACTGGCCACCGAGCGCCTGTGCCGCCTCGCCGACCGCCACTGCGGCGGCCGGCTGCTCGCCCTCGGCGGCGGCGGCTACGACGCGACCGCCATGGGCGAAGCGTGGTGCACCGTGGTCGAGGCAATGCTCGAAACCTGAGGCTGGATGCTCGATGCTGGATGCTGGATGCTGGATGGACGATGGAATCGCTCCCGATCCCGATCCCGATCCCGATCCCGATCCCGATGAACGGTATCGCGTCTGCGGCCGGTTCCGAGTCAACGGCAGCGCTGCGACGGTGAGGCTGGGTCGCCCCCACCACCAGCTGGGAGCGGCCCGACAGGCCGATGTCCGTGAAGTCGCGCCCATCGACCGAAAACCGCCGACCCGAAGGCCGGCGGCGGTTGCGTCGGATGGAGCGGCTCCTAGAACCGGTAGCGCAGCGTGGCGCGCACGTTCCGGCCGGGCTCAGGGCGGTTGTTAAACGGCTCGTTGTACAGCTCGTCGAAGATGTTCTCGATCGACACCAGGACGCCG
>JASFPU010000037.1:0-11469 GCA_050115855.1 Holophagae bacterium | reverse complement strand
CGACCACAGGTGCAACGTCTCCTCGACGCCACCTGCCTCGGCGGGTGGGAGCCAGTGCAGCTCACCCTCGACGAGGCCGCGCAGCCACGTCAGCTGGCGTTTCGCAAGCCTGCGGCTCGCCGCCTTGGTGTCGCGGACGGCGGATTCCAGGTCGCAACGACCCTCTAAGTGGTCGACCAGTTGCCGGTAACCGATCGCCTTGAGAGCGTGCGCGTCTGGAGGCACACCCGAATCGAGAATGTGTCGAACCTCCTCCAAAAAACCAAACGCAAACATCGCGTCTACGCGAAGCTCGATCTTAGCATAAAGCTCGGCTCTGGAACGTTCTGGCGCGACCAGGAGGGGCTCGAACGCGACGGTCGACTGGTGCGTCTTCCAGTGGCTCGAGATCGGCACCCCGGAGATCTCATACACCTCGAGCGCACGCAGGACCCGCTGGCGGTCGTGCGGTCCGATCCTGGCGGCCGCCTCTGGATCGCACGCCTGGAGCCGAGCGAAGGTTGCAGCGGGGTCGTGACGCCACCGCTTGGTGAGTTCGTCGACCACGGCGGGGTCGCGTCGAGGCGCCGGGAAAAGACCGACCAGCAGGGCACGGATCCAGAAGTGTGTCCCACCGACCACGACCGGCGTCCGCCCGCGGCGCCTGATGTCAGCGATCGCCGCCGTGGCGGCCCGGGCGAACGCGCCAGCCGAAAACCGCTCGCGGGGGTCGACGATGTCGACCAGGTGGTGGGGGACCCGCCGGCGCGCGGCGGCATCGGGCTTGTCCGTGCCGATGTCGAGACCGCGGTAGACGGCGAAGGCGTCGGCGGAGACGATCTCGCCGCCGAGGGCGTCCGCGACCTCGAGTCCGAGTCGGCTCTTGCCCGAGGCCGTCGGGCCGACGACCAGCAGCAGCGGCTCGGGGTCGGAGCTCGAATCGGCGCGTCTCACGGCAGCAGGATACGTGAGCGCCGATCGCGAGGAAAGTCAGCGGCGGTTGACGACCTGTCCGTTCTGGCTCACGGGTACAGCTGCCACCGGCCATCCACCAAGCGAGCGCCGCAGCGGCCGTCGCGGATCGGCATCCGGTAGCGGATGCCGCGGGCGTCGAGACGGGCGAGCACGTCGGGGTGCGGGTGGTGGTGCAGATTCTCGGGACCGGCCGGGATCAACGCGACGTGCGCGCCGACCGCGTCGAGCAGGTCCGGCGACGACGAGCCTCGGCTGCCGTGATGGGGCACGACGAGCAGCGAGCACCCGATCGGGCCGGACGCGACCAGCTCGCGCTCGCTCGATCGGCCGATATCCGCCGTCAGCAGCACGCGTTCGCCGTCAATCCGAAGGCGGGCGACCATCGACCGCTCGTTGTCCTCGTCCGGAGCGCCGATCGCCGGCGGCCAGAGGATGTCGACCGTCACGCCGCCGACCGGGACGCGCGAGCCTCGAGCCACCGGCACGATCCTGGTTCCCCGCCGCCGCGCCTGTCGGAGAAGCGGTACGACCTCCGGTCGGCTCGTCAGCCACGCCGGCAGGATCAGCCGATCGGCTCCGATCGTGCGGATGACGGTGGCGAGACCGGCGATGTGGTCCTCGTCGCCGTGCGAGGCAAGCACGGCGTCGATGTGGTGGATCCGGCGCGGGGCCAACAGCTCCGCGGCCTCGCGGCGTGTCCCGCCCCCGTCCATCAGCAGGTGGCGCCGTCCGGAGCTCGCTTCGACCGCCAGACCGTGCGACACGGGGAGCAGCTCGACGGCGGTTGCCGCCGTTGGTGGAACCAGACGCCACCACGCGATCGCCCCGGTCAACACTGCGGCATACACCGCCGCACCGATCGTCGCCCGCCGCCAGGGCAGCAGCGCTGCCAGACCGCTCGCGATCAGCAACGCGAGCACGACGGGCGGCACCTCGGGTGTGACGAGCTCGACCGCCCGACCCGGGCGAGAGACGAACCACAGACCGTCACCTCCGGTGGCGACGAGCGCGAGCAGCCAGTCGGCGACCGGTCCCGAGATCGGCGCGATCAGGGTCGCGGCGACGGCGGCGACGACGACCGGGGCGAGGAGCCAGGGCACCAGCAGGTTGGCGACCGCAGCGCCGGGGATCGCCGTGCGGAAGTGCTGGGCGACCAAGGGAGCCGCCGCGACCTGGGCAATGATCGGCACAGCGACCGCGGCGGCGAGCCAGCGGGGCAGAGGCAGGCGGCCGGTCAGCGCCGGCGCCCAGCGGACCAGCGCCGCGGTGATCAGCACCGTGAGTTGAAACGAGACCTGACCGATGAGCGCCGGGTGAACCGCGAGCAAGGCAGACGCCGCGATCAGCACGGCCGCCATGGGCACCAGCGCACGGCCCAGCAGCCTGGCGCCGACGTAGGTCATGCCCATGAGCGCCGCCCGCACCGCGGACGGCGAGCTTCCGGCGAGCAGGGCATACGCCGGCAGCGCGAGCAGAATCGCGATCCGGGTCGTGGTCGGCGACGCTCCGACGCCGTACAGGACCAGCCAGACGACACCGCCAACCAGCCCGACGTGAAGGCCACTCACCGCCAGGACGTGGGCCAGCCCGGAGCGGCGCCACATCTCGCGTTGCTCGCGGGGAATCAGATCGCGACGCCCGAGTGCCAGGGCTGCGGCGAGCTCGGCGGCACGCAGGCGTCGGACATCGGTTCCCGCGGCCTCGACCAGGTGTCGAGCGAGGTGGTCGCGGGTCACGGGGAGCCAGCTGCGCTCGGGGAGCTCGTGGAGCAGGTCGGCGGACCGGGTCACGAGCAAGGGTCGATCCGGCGAGCCACGTACCGAGACCAGCCCGTCGACCACCGAGCCCGGTTCGGGCAGTCGCCGAGGATCCGTGCGACCTCGAACCTCGAGTCGACAGTGGCCGAGGCCGTCGATCGGCCGCTCGGCGTGCCGCGCGTCTCGGACCTCGACCACGGTCTGCCAGCCCCAGCGTGACGTCGACCATCCGTCGACGATCGTCAGCCGTGCGCGGAGCCAGATCGGCGGTTCGTGGTCGATCAGCGAGGCCACCGTCAGCCGCTCGTCGGCCGCGCGGAGACCGACGCCGCCGACCAGGGTCAGACCGGCGAGGAACCAGGCCGCCGGCGGGGTGCCGAAGCCGCGCCGGATCGCTCCGGCGACGGCCAGGGCGCCGACCGCGACCAGCACCCAGGCGAGCCACGCGGGTCCCGACCTCGGGAGCATGAGCGTCGCTCCGGCCGCCACGGCCGATCCCACAGCGAGAGACCAGAGTGGAGCCAGAGCGCCGGCTTCGCCCGACGGTCGGTTCACGGCAGCTCCAGCACCGAGACCACCTCGACGTGGTGGGTGAACGGGAACAGGTCGAAGAGCTCGAGGTGGGTGAGCCGGTAGCCTGAGGACAGAAGCTGCTTCGCATCTCGGCTCCAGGCCGCTGGATCGCAGCCGAGCGACACCAGTCGTCGTGGCCGCCAAGCGAGGAGCTGGGCTCGGAGCCGCGCCGTCAGACCCGACCGCGGTGGATCGGTGATCGCGATCCCGTCGCCTCGACGCGTGTCGGCGTCGGTCAGGAACTCCTCGGCCGAGGCGTGGACGACACGCGCGTCCACCAGATTGCGCCGGGCCGCGGTCGCGGCGCCGTCGTGCGGTTCCACGGCCGTGATCGCCGACCGGCCGGCGAACCGCGCGGCGGCGGCGAGAAAACCGACACCGGCGTGCAGATCGACCACCGGCTCCGTGCCGGGCCCGATCAGCTCGGCGACGCGGTGAAACAGCGGCTCAGCGAGGTGCCGGTTGCCCTGGAAAAACGCACCGATCGGGACCGAGAGCGGGATCGGTAGCTGCATCGTGACATCGGTCCGCCCCCATCCGACCCTCAGTCGACGGGTCGTTGTCAGACGGTGGAACCCCGCGATGTCGGGACAGCTTTCGGGGTGCAGCAGCCAGGCGGCGGGGACGGAGGACCGCCCCTTCGGGCCTGGCCGCAGCGCGGCGACCACGGATTTCGAGCCCTCGAGCAGCTCGACGTCGAGCCGTTCCGGGCAGCTGTCGGTCAGCACGTCGACCAGCCCGGCGAGCCTGGAGGCGAGGCCCGGCGACAGGATCCGGCAGCTGGGGATGCGGGTCACCCGCCAGCTGCGTCGGCCGAAGAAGCCGAGCGCGGGCTCGGCCGGATCCCAGTGCAGCCGACACCGGATCCGATACGACGGCGGCGAGCTCACGACCGGTGCCGCGCGCAGCCGATCGGCAAGGAGCCCGCGTCGGCCAGCGGCCTCGGCAGCGACCTCCGCCTTGAGCCGGGCACCGCCAACGGTTTCGACGTGAGGCCAATCGCAGCCGCCGCAGACCGCGGCGTGCGGGCACGGGTCATCGAGCCGCGACGGGTGGCGGTGGGCGACAACCTCGTCAACCTGGGCCTCGATGACGCCGCGACGACGGCCGACGGGACGTGCCAGGACGCGCTCGTCGGGGAGCGCGCCCCGGATCATCCACGTCGCGCCGTCGTGGTGGGCGAGGGCACGGCCGCCGCCGATGAGCTTGATCACTCGGACCACCGCTGCGGCGGGCAGCTCCTGCTCAGGTCGGCTCATCGGCGCCGCCACCGACTCATGGCGATCACCCGTCGGCTTCCAATCGGGGCAGATCGAGTGCGAGCCTGGTCTCCCGGTCACGCAGTGCGCGAACGCTGCGGCGGTGGGCCTCGGCATCCGTCGTTGTCGCTGCTGCGGCCTCGTCGACCCGACGACCGATCGCGGACCGTTCGTCCTCTCCGAGCGCCCGCCAACAGTCGTCGAGCATCGTCGTCTCCAGGGCGAAGAGGTGCTCGTCGAGCAACGCCGGCGGCAGCTCCCGGGCGGCACGCTCGACCTGGTCGGCGACGCGGCGCAGGATCGACGCCACCGCTGGGCGGGACGACGCTGCGGCGTCGGCGCGACGACCGAGCTCGCGAACCAGGTCGCGTATTGCCGCGCGGTCGGGATCGTGTCCGGTGTCGGCCTCGCCGGCGCCGACGTGCATGTCGCGCCATCGTTTGGCGTGCCGACGCACGGCGTGTCGGCAGTACGACAGACTCGACACCGGATCGGCATCGTCCCGCTCGCGAGTGCGGGCGAAGACCTCGGTCAGGCCGGCGACCACCGCGGCCATCGGGACACCGTCCCGCCACCAGCTCCGGAGCAGTTGGAAGTCCCGCGGCGACAGCACGTGGGCCGCGCCACGCAGCTCGGCAAAGCAATCCTCGACGTCGCGGTAGTAGGCGATCTCGTCGTCGTCGCGGTCCATTGCGGGTAGTGTACTCGGGTTACAATGGCGACTCGACATGGGATTCCTTGGCATACGGCGCCGAGCGACGGGGTGGGCGCTCGTCGCGGTCGTGGTCGCAGGCACCGCACCGGCGGCTGCCGGGCCCTGGAGCGAGCTGCCGGACGCCATCGATCGACTGACCGAGCGACCCGACGATGCGGACGCCCTGCGGGTCGTTCGGCTCGCCGAGGCGTCGCTGGTCGGCGAGGCCCGACAGGGCCGGGTGGCCGCGACCCGCGCGCTGTTCGACACCTTTGCGAGCCTGGTTTCGAAGTTGCCCGATAGTGAGCAGCGTCTCGCCGGAGTCGAACGACGGGTCGCAGCCGAGCTGGTGCGGGTCGGCGACCGTACGGCGGTGGAATCCGTGCCGCGCGCGGCCGTTGCCTGGACGCTGGCGGCCGAGCTGCTGCCTCAGTCGGCGGCGGTGTCTCGACTGAAGGATGTGCTGCTGCCGCCGAGCGGAGCTGAACCGGGCGACGTCTGGCTCGCTCCACTCGACGGGGCGGAGCTGGTGTTCCACCCGGCGATGGCGATTCGCCTCGGCTGCACCGTGAACGACGGTGCGTGCCGGGACAACGAGGTCATCTTCCGGTGGGTCGAGGTGCCGGCGCTCTGGGTCGAATCGACGGAGGTGTCCAATCGTCGGTTTCGGCTGTGCGTCGCTGCAGGCGCGTGCACCCCACCGACAGAGGTCGCGCGGATCGACGACGCGGACCGACAGCAGGATCCCGTGACCGGAGTCACCTGGCCGCAGGCGCGGGCCTTCGCCCGGTGGACGGGACGACGGCTGCCGTCGGAGGCCGAGTGGGAACGGGCGGCGCGCGGCGAGGTGACTGACGCGCGATTCCCCTGGGGTGACGGCCGTCGACGTGGGCTGGCCAACGTCTGGCAGGACCCACGGTTTGGCGCGACCTCGTCGATCGAACCGGTGGCCAGATACCCGGCCAACGGCTTCGGGCTGTGGGACATGGCCGGCAACGTCTGGGAGTGGTGTCAGGACCGCTATCAGCCGCGCTTCTCGGACGCCTCCCTGACCGGTGGCGCGGCGCGGTCGGGACTCGGCCGCGTCGTCCGGAGCGGCTCGTGGCGGCGGGCGATCGACATGGCCCGGGTGTCGACGCGATCGTGGTACGACGCCGACTACGCAGCCGATGACGTCGGCTTCCGGTGCGTCGTGAGCGCCGATCGTGACGTGCTGATCGACGAGCTCGTCAGGACCGCCGGCCGCGCCTTTCCCAACGGCGTGGCGGCCGGGATGGAGCTCGCGGAGGCGGATCTCGAACCGGAGGACCGCCGCTTTCTGGAACGGCGGGCGATCACCCTGTACGTGGTGGAGGGGCGCCTCGGGGACGCGTTGGCACCGGCCGCGATCCGGCTCGCGACCGAAGCGGACGATCCGGTCGCGCTCGACCTCTTCGATCGATTCGAGTCGTCACTGGTCGGCGCCGTGACGGGAGACGGCCTCGGAGACATCCCCGCCGGGCTCGAGGCCTACCGGCGGGCGGTGGTCTGGCAGCCCGGGCTGTCCGGTCGGTTGCTGAAGCTCGAAGACACGTTGGTCGCCCGTCTCCGCAGAACGGTGTCGATGTCGAGGGCGCGCGGCGCGGATGATCTCGCCTACGCCGCCGCCGAGGTCGGTCTGTCGATCGTGCCCGGCGACGCGATCTTCGCCGCCGCGGTCACGGCGCTGGGTCGCTCGACCGGAACGGTGACCGTCTGGCCTGGCGATGGCAAGGGCATGGTGTGGGTCGCTCCGCAGTCGTTCGCGTTCGGCGCCAGTCCGGGTGATCTGGCCGCCGGTCTCGACGAGGTGCCGCAGGTCGAGGTGTCGGTGGCGGGCTTCTGGATCGACCGAACCGAGGTCACCAACGACGAGTACCGGGTCTGCGTGCGCGCGGGGGCCTGCACGCCCCCACACCGGACCGAGGTCTTTGACGATCCGAGGTTCGGCAATCACCCGGTGACCTGGGTCGACTGGTTTCAGGCCCGGGCATACGCCGGCTGGGCGGGCAAGCGTCTGCCGTCGGAGACCGAGTGGGAGCTCGCGGCGCGAGCCGGATCCGAGTTCCCGTTTCCGTGGGGGATCAGCTGGGAGCCCGGCAGGGCTAACGCCATGGGAGCGTACCGGCGCGACGTCTGGCACGACTCGGCTCCGGTGGCCGGCTTTACGGCCAATCGTTGGGGTATCTACGACCTGATCGGGAACGCCGCCGAGTGGGTCGACGACGTCTACCAGGACCGGCTCGACGACGTCCCGCGCGACGGTCGGCCGCGGTACCAGGAGAACGGGCCGGCGACCGAACGACGCCGGGTGGTGCGGGGCGGCGGCCACGACGATCCGCCGCCCCGGCAGCGTGTGTCGCAGCGCAGGGCGCGTCGGCCCAACGACTTCAACCGGTCGGTGGGGTTCCGCTGCGTCGCGGACGACGAGGCGGGGCGGGGTGGGAGGACGTGAAAAGTGAGACGCGAGACGTGAGGAGTGAGGAGTGAGCGGACGGGGTCGTCAGGTCGAACGTGGGGTGGGCCGCCGCTCATAGCTCGCGCAGCGCGGTGGCGACCGGCATCCGTGCGGCGCGAATGGCGGGCAGGAGCCCGCCGACCAGACCCATCAACGCGGCGAACACGAGACCCCACACCATCAGCGACGGCGTGACTTTGAACGCGAAGGCGAGGTGGGAGAAGGTCTGCCAGTTCATGGTGCCGGCGGTGAAGCCATTGAGCGGGATCACGGCGAGACAGCCGACGACACCGCCGACCAGCGCGATGAGGATGGACTCGAGGACGAACGACACGACCACGCTGGTGCTGCCGAAACCGAGTGCGCGCAGGGTGGCGATCTCGCGTGACCTCGCCGACACCGCCGAGTACATGGTGTTCAGGGCGCCGAACACCGCGCCGATCGCCATGACGAAGGCAATCATGAAGCCGAGCACCCGGATCAGCGTGCTCACGGCCTGCGACTGCTTGGCGTAGTAGGCGCGCTCGCCGGTGACGTCCACGGTGAGTCTGGGGTCGCTGGTGAGCGAGTCCTTCAGCGCGGTGAGCTCGCCGCGCGCCGTGAGGCGCGCAGTCACCGACTGGTACACGCCCTCGGGCCGGCTGAAGGTCTGATTGAGCAGGTCGGCGTCGCACCACACCTCGGAGTCGAAGGCGCTGCCGCCGGTCGAGAAGACGCCGACGACCCGCCAGTTCTGACCGCCGATCTCGACCGTCGAGCCCATGGTGAAACCTCGGTAGGTGGTGACGGCGTTCTGTCCGACCACGAGCTCGGCGAGACCGGGGTTGAAGAACCGGCCATCGACCACGTCGACGGTCGGCCGGACTTCGAGGACACGGTCGTGGACGCCGCGGATCTGGACGTTGGCGTCGGTGCCCGTGGTGGCCAGGGGGAAGGCGCCGATGACGACCACCTCCGGGCTGATGAGCGCTGCACCGTCGGCGGAACGGGCGATCTGCGGTGCGTCGCCGATGACCCGGACCTGGTCACGGTTGATCGCCGATGTCATCTCGGTGTCGGCGCCCGCGCGCAGAATGATCACGTTGTCGGGCGAGCCCGACGAGACGAGGGTCGCCTGAAAGCCCTTCGCCATCGCGAGCATGGCGAGAAAGACGCCGACCGTCCCCGCGATCCCGAGCACGGAGACCAGGGCGGTGGTCCAGCGGGCGATCACCGATCGGATGTTGTACGAGATCGGGATCGCCATGTCACACTCTCCTCAGCGCATCGACGATCCGCAACCGCATCGCCGTGAGTGCCGGGATCGCGCCGGCCAGCAGCCCGACGACCAGGGCGAGCGCCATCCCGAGGACCATCGACTCCGGACCGAGGTAGAAGACCGGCAGCATGCCGCCGGTCGGGTCACCGCCGATTGTGAGCAGCTTGGCCAGGCCGACGCCGAGCCCGCCGCCGATCAGCGCGATGACCACGGATTCGGCGAGCACCAGCGCGAGCACGGCGCCGTCGCCGAAGCCGAGCGTCTTGAGCACGCCGAACTCGGGGATCCGCTCGCGGACGGCGGTCGACATCGCCGATCCGGTGACCAGCAGCAGGGTGAACATGACCACGCCACCGATCGACATCACGATCAGCTGGATGTTGCCGATCTGCTTGGCGAAACCGGCGGCGAAAGCCCGTTCGGTCTCGGTCGAGGTCTCCCACGCGGAGTTGGCGAAGCGCTCGTCGATGGCGGCCGCGACCTCGACCGCGTTGTCGGGATCGTCGACTTTCACCGTGTACCAGCCGACCAGCCCGCGGCCCCACCGGCGCCGTTCGTCCAGGTAGTCGTCGTGGAACCAGAACTGGCTCTCGTCCGATTCGGCGGTGGCGCCGTGGTAGATGGCTCGGATGTTGAACTCCCAGGTGCCCTGGAAGATCGTGCCCTGGATCGGAATCCGATCGCCGAGCTGCCAGCCGAACTTGTCGGCGGTCGCCCTGCCGACGACCGCCCCCTCACGATCGGCGACGAACGCCTGCCACTGGTCGTCCGGGATCTCGAACTCGGGGAAGACCGCTCGGTAGGTGCCAATGTCGATCGCGAACTGGGGAAAGAAGTTGCGTTCGTCCTGGTAGATGCCGCCGAACCAGGTGGCGTAGGTCGCCTCGGCGACGTGTGCGATCTGGCGCAGCCGCTCCTGGTAGGACAGCGGCAGTGGCTGGATCAGCGAGATCCGGTTGCGGACCACCAGTCGGTCGGCGCCGGCGACGTCGACGCCGGCGTTGAGCCCCTTCTCGATGATCGCGAGCAGTCCGAACAGGAACAGCGCGACGGCGATCGATCCGATGGTCAGGACGGTTCTGGTCTTCTTGCGGGTCAGGTTCCGGAAGATGAACGGGAGGAACTTCATGTCGCCACCGCGGTCCGGCCGGCTTCGACGAGCGCGCCTTTGTCGAGGTGGAGCTCGACGTCGGCGCGCTCGGCGGCGCGAGGATCGTGGGTCACCATGAGAATCGTCTTGCCGTGCGTGTTCGAGAGCTCGGAGATCAGATCCAGGATCTCATCGGCCGACGAGCGGTCGAGGTCGCCGGTCGGTTCGTCGGCGAGCAGGAAGGTCGGATCGGTGACGATGGCCCGCGCGATCGCCACACGCTGCTCCTGGCCTCCCGACAGCTGCCGCGGGTAGTGCTGCATCCGATCGGCGAGCCCGACCAGTGTCAGTGCGGTCTCGACCTGGCGCCGTCGGCGGCTCTTCGACAGGCGGGTCAGCAGCAGCGGAAGCTCGACGTTCTGGTAGGCGTTCAAGACGGGGATCAGGTTGTACATCTGAAAGATGAACCCGACGTGCCGCGCCCGCCACGTGGCGAGCTTCGGTCCCGACATGCTGGTGATCTCGTCGTGGTCGACGACGACTGAGCCTGAGGTCGGCACGTCGAGCCCGCCGAGCAGGTTGAGCAACGTGGTCTTGCCGGACCCGGAGGGGCCCATGAAGGCGACGAACTCGCCCGAGTCGACGTCCAGGTCGAGCCCCTGCAGCACGTCGATGGTCTCGGAGCCACGCCGGTACTGCTTGTTGAGGTTGCGGACCCGGATCAGGGCGCCGTCGCTGTCGCTGCCGTCGACTCGTACCATGCTCGTCCTCCCGTTGGTGTCTCGAACCGTCGCTTCGGCGTCAGGTCGTGGTGCTGACCTTCTGTCCGTCGGCCAGGTCGTCGGGCGGGTCGACGACCACGGTGCTGCCGGGTGGCACGCCGGCCATGATCTCGATCTCGGTACCGAGCTCGCGGCCGGTGGTCACCGCCCGCCGCTCGACCGAATCCCCGTCGATCAGAAACACCACCGACCGATCGCCGTCTCTGCGGACGGCCGTGCGCGGAATGACGCTCTGGGCGCGGGGCGCCTCGTCGGCCTCCCCGGCGCGGTCCTGAAACGCGACCTTGACGCCCATGTCGGGCAGGATCCGCGGATCGAGCTGGTCGAAGGTGAGGCGGACCTTGACGGTGGCCTTCTGACGGTCGGCGGTCGGGATGACCGTGCGCACGGTGGCGGGGATCCGCCACTCGGGGTAGGCGTCGAGGACGGCGACGGCCGGTTGGCCGGGCTGCACCTTGGCGATGTGATTCTCGTTGACGTCGACCTCGATCTCGAGCGAGGTCATATCGACGATGGTGGAGATGCCGGTCCGGGTGAATCCGCCGCCGGCGGACACCGGGGACACCATCTCGCCCGGTTGGGCGTCTTTCGACACGGCGATTCCGGCGAACGGGGCGCGAATCGTG
>JASFPU010000036.1:0-11684 GCA_050115855.1 Holophagae bacterium | reverse complement strand
CGATGAGGTGTAACGGACGGAATCGAAGCAGCGACATCGGCGTGCCGAAGTCCCACAGCCTGCCGTTGGCCCAGATCCCCATCTTCGAAGGCAGCCACTCGATGGCGTTCGCCAGTCCGAGCTCGTCGGCCAACGCGACGTAGTCGGTGTCGGTGGTGAACAGGTGGTGGTAGAAGGCCTCGAGTGGCTCGCCGCCGACCTCGAGAGCTCGGGCCAGGCCGCCCGGCCGCGGGTAGCGCTCGAAAATCCGAACCCGGTATCCTGCCGTCGTGAGGCGGTACGCCGCGGTCAACCCGGCGAGGCCGGCTCCGACGATCGCGATGTCCTTCATGCGTCCACGCTATCCGACCACCGCCGTCTCGTCAAAGCGTGCCGGAGCCTTCTACGCAGCGTACTTCGGCGTGCTCGGGGTCGTGCTGCCGTTCCTCGGCCCATTTCTCGCCGGGCGCGGTCTCGGCGCCGTGGCCGTAGGCCTGGTCACGGCGTCGTTCTCGCTCGCCAAGCTGGGCTACGCGCCCTTCCTCGGGCGATGGGTCGATCGCGGCCGGTGGTTCACGGGACTGCTGACGGCGCACATGGTGCTCGCGGTCGCGGCCGCGCTGCTGGTCTTCTCGAGCCACGACCCCTGGCTGCTCGGCGTCGCGCTGCTGGTCGTCGGCCTCGGCTACGGCACGGTGCTGCCGCTGGTCGAGGCGGCGGTTTTGGAGCGGTTGCCGTCACGCGGCTACGGTCGGCTCAGGTGGTGGGGTTCGCTCGGTTTCATCGTCGCCGCGGTGCTCGCCGGTCGCGTACTCGGTGGTGGGACGGACACGTTTCCCTGGGTGCTCGGCGCGGTGCTGACGGCGCTCGGCGTGGTCTGCCTGACGCTCGAGCACGAGGTCCGGCCTCGCGACCACTCGGGCACGGGATCTTGGGCGACCGGAGCGGCGGTGTGGGCGCTGCTGGCGGTGTTGACGCTGAACCAGGTCGCGCACGGCCCGTACTACGCGTTCTACTCGATTCACCTGGGAGAGCACGGCCTGAGCACCGAGGTCGTCGCCGCACTCTGGTCGGTGGCGGTGCTCGCCGAGGCGGGTGCGTTCATGATCGGCGGTCCGCTCGAGCGTCGCCTCGGCCTGCGCGGTCTGCTCGGCGTGTCGCTCGCTCTGTCACCGGTCCGGTGGCTGCTGCTCGCCCTGCCGCCGACGCTGCCGCTTCTGGTGGTGGCGCAGGCCGGCCACGCTGTCACCTTCGCCGCCGCCCATCTCGCGGGCGTCCAGCTGGTCCAACGGATCGTCCCGGCGGATGCCCGTCGCAACGCCCAGGCACTCTACTCGGGGCTGCTGTTCGGTCTCGGCATCGTCGTCGGGACGGCCGCCGCCGGACCGCTGTATGCCGCGGTGGGTGGGTCCGGTTCCTTTCTCGCGGCTGCGGTGGTGTCGGTCGTGGTCGCTGCGGCGTGGTTCGGTGTCGTGTCGCGGATGCGGGGTTTGCGGTCGTGACAGACACGCTGACGCTGATCGCCGTACCGTTCGTCGGGATCGGGATCGGGATCGGGATCGGGATCGGGATCGGTGTCGGACTCGGCTTCGGATACGGAAACGGGTACGGATACGGGCTTAGAAGATCACGTTCCGAATGTAGAAGTTCTGCACCGACACCGATCCGTTGAGCAGCGCCTCGGCGTCCTCGGGTGTGATGCGAAACGTGCCCGCGGGTTTCCGGGAGGTTTGGACCATCTGCAGCTCGACCACGGTCGGAGCGATCTCCGCGTCCGCCTGCCGGATCAGGTAGAACGCGCGGCACACCGTCTCCAGCGCTTGGAACACCTGATCCTCGGTGTCGGTCACCGCCTGGACGAAGAAGTGGTCGGGTTCGGTGCCGCTGCTGGTGTGGTAGAGGTAGAGCTTCTCGTCGTCGAACACCTTCTCGAAGGCGCGCGTGACACGCTCGTCGTGGTACGGGTAGGTCTGGAGCCGAATGCCGGGCGTCGGCGTCGGCGTCGGCGCCAGGGCGGTCTTGAGCTCCGGGTTGCGGTCCATGGCGTCGAGGCTGACGTACTCGCCGAGTGACAGCCTCGGCGTCGGCGTCGGCAGGACGTTGCCGTAGACCGCCAGCTCCTCGATTTCGACCGCGTCGCCGAGGCCTTGCTGGTTGTATCGCTCGGTCTCGATCAGGTCGATCTGGTTCAGTGGATAGCTCGTCATGGTGCCGGTCGACAGCGTGATGATGGCGAGATCGCCCTCGACGTGCATCGGCTCTTTGCAGCGGATCTTGTGGCCGTTCTTGAGGATGACGACGTACCCGGACGCGCTCGCGAGATGAGCGACGATGAGTAGGATGATGACAGCGGTCAGGGCGACACAACGGCGCATGAGAAGACCTCCGGTCTCCATCTGAGTTTTTCCGACTGTCAATTGTACCTCACGATCTCGTGTCGCTCGGCGCCTTGGCCCCCGCTTCGGGGATCAACGGTGATGGTTGCCGGCGCCGGTCAGGGCGCTCAACAGCTCGCTCCGTGACCGATTCGAGGTCTTGCGAAAGACGTTCTTGAGGTGGTCCCGAACCGTGTGTGGACTGATCCCGAGCCGATCCGCCAGCCCGGCCGTGTCGTGGCCCTGGATGAGCAGACCGAGAACCTCTCGTTCGCGCGGGCTCAGGTTGTGCTGGCGGGCGAAGTCGTCCACGAGACGATCGGGCGGCAACCGGACGTCCCGCAGCACCGTGAGCACGACCCGACCGAGACCCTCGAGACCGCGCTCGAGCAGCACGGCCTCGCTCGCCAGCTCGGCGCCGTCCGACAGCGAGAGGCGCGCCTGCCACGAGTGCCGGCGCGTCCCGTCGAGCAGCTGTCCCACCCGAGAGCAGACGATCTCGAACAGCGGCCATCGCGTGCCGTCGTCCCAGACCACCATGAGCTCGTCCTCGGTCTGGCGCGACAGCAGTCGATCGGCCGGCGGGTTGGCGAACAGAATCTCTCCCGACGAACCGAACAGCAAAATCGCGGATGACGTCGCCTGGACCGCACCGCGCAGCAGCACCGATTCAGCGAGCAGCTGCCACCGGTGGAGCTCACGGTGGAGAGCAGCCGACAAGGCGTTCACCTTGTCGACCGGTGGTGAGCACGATGCGGGCACCTGCAACGTCGCGACGGTGTCGCAGCCAATATCGAGATCGATGCTCACCGCCCGGCCCCGTTTTCGGCCGATGGTCAGTGTTTGGACGTTGTTGGCCCGTTTCGACCGGAGCTGGAGGTCTGCCCACGGCGCGTCGACGGCAGCAACGAAAAGGTCCATCAGCGCCCGCACGCCGAGGTCGTCGACCCCCCCGGCCCCGGGTGGCAGAATAACGGTCCGGGCGTCCTCCATCTCGATCTTCGATTGTACCCCGAATCGGCGTTGGACGGGTCCCGCCCTTGACCGTACAGGACTCCAGGCCTTAGACTTCCCGTCCCATGTTGGAGGCGCTGCAGGAACGTCTCGGCCGGGTCACCAAGACCCTTCGCGGTGAGGGGCACCTCACCGAGTACCACGTCGACACCGCGCTGCGCGAGATTCGACTCGCGCTGCTCGAGGCGGACGTGGCGGTGGAGGTCGTGTCCGCGTTTGTCGGGAGGGTCCGTGAGCGGGCGCTCGGCAAGGAGGTGCTGACCTCCGTCACGCCGGCACAGATGGTGACCAAGATCGTTCAGGACGAGCTTGTCACGCTGCTCGGTGGCGAGACGACGGAGCTCGAGTTCAAGGGACGCCCGGCGGTGATCATGCTGGTCGGTCTCCAGGGGTCGGGCAAGACCACCACGGCGGCCAAGATGGCCAAGTGGATCAAGGACAAGAAGAACCTGTTTCCGCTCCTGGTTCCCGCGGACACGTCGAGACCGGCGGCCCGTGAGCAGCTGCTCGTACTCGGCGAGCAGGCCCAGATCCCGACGGTCGACACCCGAGACATGGACGACCCCGAGGCGATCGCCCAGCGCGCGCTGCGCGAGGCATCGATCAAGGGCTACCAGGTGCTCATCTTCGATACCGCCGGCCGGCTGCACATCGACGACGAGCTCATGGACCAGCTCGAGCGGCTCAAGAAGGTGCTGAAGCCGAAGCAGATCCTGTTCGTCGCTGACGCCATGACTGGTCAGGACGCGGTGCGGTCCGCCCGGGCGTACCACGAACGCCTCGACATCACGGGTGTCATCCTGACCAAGCTCGACGGCGATGCGCGAGGCGGTGCCGCGTTGTCGGTGCGCGAGGTGGTGGGACGTCCGATCGTGTTCGCCGGTGTCGGTGAGCGGCTCGATGCCATCGAGCAGTTTCACCCCGACCGCATGGCGGGCCGAATCCTGGGCATGGGCGATGTCGCCAGCCTGGTAGAGAAGGCCCAGGATGTCGTTGACGAAAAGAAGGCGAAGAGGCTCGAGGCCAAGCTGCGCAAGAACAAGTTCGACCTCGAGGATCTCCGCGACCAGCTGCACAGCCTCAAGAAGATGGGTCCTCTGCAGCAGGTCATGGACATGATGCCGGGCATGGGGTCGATGCTTCCCAAAGGCGGCGTGACCGACGCCCAGGAGCGGCAGCTCAAACGCTTCGAGGCGTGCATCGACTCGATGACCCCGAAGGAGCGCCGCCACCCCCAGGTGCTGAACGGTTCGCGTAAGCGGCGGATCGCCAAGGGGTCGGGAACCAGCGTCGAGGAGATCAACCGCCTCTTGCGTCAGTACGGCCAAATGCGTAAGCTGATGAAACGCCTGGGGAAAGCCGACGCCAAGGCGTTGCGGCGGCAGCTGGGCATTTCATAATCGACATTGACGTTGCAGAGAATGAAGACGAGAGCGATCAGGGAGGACCGTTGACATGCTGATGATCAGACTCCGCCGCGGCGGCGCCAAGCACAACCCGATCTACCGGGTCGTGGTGTCCGATTCGCGCAAGACCCCCAAGGCCGATTATCTCGAGCAAGTGGGCATCTACGACCCGAACCAGGAGCCGCCGGAAATCCGCCTCGATCTGGACAAGATCGACGCGTGGAGGAACCAGGGCGCTGGTGTGTCGGAGACCGTCGAGTCCTTGATTCGCAAGGCAACACAGCAGCAGCAGCAGCAGTGACGACGCGGGGCGTGCAGCCCCGCGGAGCCCAGTTCCGAAAGGAGTTCCCCGTGAGTGCCATGAAAGAGCTGCTCGAAGAGATTGCGCGAGCTTTGGTGGACCATCCCGAGGACGTTCAGGTGTCCGAGATCGAAGGGGAGCAGACGACCGTGTTGGAGCTCCGTGTGAGGAACGAGGACCTGGGTAAGGTGATCGGCCGTCAGGGACGTACCGCCAGGGCGATCCGGACCCTGCTGTCCGCCGCCGGTATGAAGGTCCACAAGCGATTCGTGCTGGAAATCCTGGAGTAGTGGACGCGGTCGACGATCGGGAGTGGCTCGTCGTAGGCCGGGTGGTCAAGCCGCACGGCGTGCACGGCGACCTGTTGGTCGACATCATCACCGACTTTCCGGAACGGCTGGTCGATGGTGTCTCCTTCGGAGTCGGTCCGGACGACCGGCCCGAAGCGATACACGAGGTGTTCCGAGTCCGCTATCACAAGCGGCGGTGGCTGCTCTCGGTGCGTGATCTCAGGGATCGTGACGTCGCGGACGCGTGGCGCGGTCTCTTCCTCTTCCTGCCCGAGCAGAGCCTGGACGAGCTCCCCGAGGGTTACTACTACGAGCACCACCTCGTGGGCCTGATCTGCCGGTCGGCCGAGGGTGACGAGCTCGGTGAGGTCACCGGGGTCGATCCGGGTCCCGGTCAGCGGCGGCTCGTCGTGCGCCGCGGTCGGCGCGAGTTCCTCGTGCCCTACGTGCCGGAGATCATCAAGGACGTAAAGCTCGAGGACGGCGTCGTGATCATCGACGCACCGCCGGGTCTGCTCGATGACGATTTCACGACCGCTTGATAGAGTCTTCGTTCTTTTTTCGTCGATTTTCTTCCTCCAAGCGGTGTGCGTTCGGAGGAAGAACATCGACGAAAAAAGAAGAATGGTCGGAGATCGGTTTCAGAGTTCGAGCGCGATGGTAGGTTGACGAGGTGATTTTCGACGTCGTGACGATGTTCCCCGAGCTGTTCGACGCGTTCCGCACCACCGGTGTGCTGGGTCGCGCCGTCGAGCAGGGGTCGATCGGACTGGACGTCCACGATCTGCGCGACTGGGCGGACAACCCGTGGCGGCAGCTCGACGACGAGCCCTATGGCGGCGGCCCGGGGATGGTGATTCAGGCACCGCCGGTGCTCGCGGCGGTCCGCGCGCTGGCCGACCGCGAACCGGCGCCGCACGCGGTGGTGCTGTCGCCGCGCGGTCGCGTTCTCGATCAGGGTGTGGTCGAAGAGCTGGCGAGCGAGTCGAGGATCGTGCTGGTCTGTGGCCGGTACGAAGGGTTCGACGAACGGGTGATCGAGATCCTGGAGCCGGACGAGATCTCGATCGGCGATTTCATTCTCGGCGGCGGCGAGGTCGCGGCGATGGTCGTCATCGAGGCGGTGTCCCGGTTGATCCCGGGTGTGGTCGGCGACCCGGGTTCGGTGGCCGACGACTCGTTCATCGCGGGCCTGCTCGATCACCCGTCGTACACTCGACCGGTCGAGGTCGAGGGCGTCGAGGTTCCGCAGGTGCTGCGTTCGGGCCACCACGACAAGATCGCCCGCTGGCGTCTCGAACGTGCGGTGCACGCGACGGTAACCCGACGGCCGGACGTGATCAAGAAGAACTGGGACCGGTACCCGGTCGAGGTGCGGCGGCTGATCCGGCGATATGCGCCCGAACTCGACCCCGAACGCGCGTGACATAATTCCGATCGGATCGAATCGAGGTGTGATCATCATGCGATCAAAGACGCCCGTGGCGATGCTCTTCACCCTGCTCCTGACCGCGCTGGCAGCCGCTCAGGGATTTCAGGCCGAGCCCGTCTTCACCGTCGAGCTGGTGCCCGACCGCGATCCGGTGGTCGCCGGTGAGGAGCTCCAGCTGGCCGCCGTCGTCCGCGTCGAGCCAGGCTGGCACATCAACTCCGATCAGCCGGGTGACGAGTTCTCGATGCCGACCACGGTCCGGTGGCTGCTCCCCGACGGTTGGCCGGAGCCGCTCATGGTCTTTCCAGATGGAGAGCTTCTGGAGTTTGATTTCTCCGATGTGCCGCTCGAGGTGTGGCAGGGTGAGGTGGCGCTGATCGGGCGTCTCACTGTGCCCGAGTCGGCGATCGGAGTCCACCGGCCGCGCGTCGAGGTCACCGCCCAGGCCTGCAATGACATCCAGTGCCTGCCTCCCGTCGCGGTCACAGCCGGGGTCGATGTCGAGATCGCCCTGCCCGGCAGCGCGTCAACCCCCAAACGGCCGGAGCTTTTCGCTGTCGCTTCGGTCGCTCCGACAGCGGACGGGGCGGCCGCGGCCGACGACGATGCGGCTCGACTCGCCGGGATGTCACTACCACTGCTTCTGCTCACGGTCTTCATCGGGGGACTGGCGCTCAACCTGACACCGTGCGTGTTTCCACTGATCCCAATCACGATCGGCTTTTTCTCGCAGCAGACCAAGGGTCGCAGCGGCGGCGCCTTCGGCCTCGCCTTCGCCTACTTCATCGGCATCGCCCTGACCTACTCCGTGCTCGGGGTGCTCGCTGCGCTCGGTGGCGCGATCTTCGGCGGAGCTCTGCAGAACCCCTTTGTGGTCGGTGTCATCGTCGTCGTGTTGCTCGCCCTGGCGGCGTCGATGTTCGGCGCCTGGGAGATCCGGCCCCCGGCGTGGGCGATGCGCGCCTCCGGCGGCCGGAGCGGCGTGCTCGGCGCGCTCATCATGGGCCTGCTGATGGGGATTGTCGCCGCCCCGTGTATCGGACCGTTCGTCATCGGCCTATTGACCTATGTCGGCCAGAAAGGCGATCCGGTTTTCGGCTTTTTCGTCTTCTTCGCCTTGGCCGCTGGGCTCGGGCTGCCGTACCTGCTGCTCGGGACGTTTACAGGCCTGATCAACCGGCTGCCCGCGTCCGGCGCCTGGATGATCGGCGTCCGTCGCGTTTTCGGCATCATCCTGATCGCGATGGCGGCGTACTTCGCCGCGCCTCTCCTACCGGGTCCGGGCGGCGACTGGCTGATGAGCCTGACCCTGGTGCTGGGCGCCCTGTACCTGCTGGTGGTCGACCGGACCGGTCACGAGCAGCCCGCGATCGATCGCGTCATGCGGCTGGTCTGCGCCGGACTGCTGATCGTCGGGTTCACCATGCTGCCGGTGGTGCAGGGCGGACCGGCGACCGCCGACACGGCTGAGCACCTGACGTGGCAGCCATTCGACCGGGACGCCTACCAGCGCGCGATCGAGTCGGGCGACAACGTCGTCGTCGACTTCTACGCCGACTGGTGCGTCCCGTGCAAAGAACTCGACGAAAAGACCTTCTCGGATCCTCGGGTCGCCGCCCTGCTCGACGGCTACGTCCGGTTCAAGGTCGACCAGACCCGGGCCAGCGAGGAGGCATTGGATCTCGCACGCCAGTTCGAGGTGCTCGGGGTCCCGACGGTCGTCCTGTACCGGGGCGGTCAGGAGGCGTTCCGGATCACCGGCTTCGAGCCGCCGGAGAGGTTCCTCGAGCGGCTGGAGTAGTCACTCCACAACGTCACCGCTGGGGATCACCCGTTCGGCGCCGCCGACGTTCAGCCGGAGGTACCCGTTGTCGGTGACCCCGACGAAGCTGCCGCGGACCTCGGTGCCGTCGGCGAGCCGCACCGACATCGATTCACCGGGACGGTGGCGCAGGCCGTGTCGCCAGCGTTCTGCGAGGTTCTCCGGATGCCGCACGCCGATCGTCAGGTTCTCCACCATCGCGCGGACCACGATCTCGATCCGATCTTCGAAGCGTGCCGGCCCGACCAGATCGGCGATCGACACCGCCCGTCCGCCGGAGCCGTCGTCGATCATCGGTGCGTGCTCGAGATTGACACCGAGCCCGACGGCCCCCCAGGACGTCTCCCCGTGGCGAGCGTGAAGCAGCAGACCGGCCAGCTTGCGCCCGTTCGCCTCGATGTCGTTCGGCCACTTGATCACCGCGTCCTCGACCCCGAGTCGTCCGACCGCGTCGAGCGCGGCGGCGGCCGCGATCATGGGAAGGACGGCGAGGGTTCGATCATCGAGCCCTGCTGCGAGCCAGGTCATGTACAGGCCACCCTCGGGTGACAGCCACCGCCGTCCGGCGCGCCCCGCGCCGTGTCCCTGCTCGAGAGCGATCATCAGCGTCGGTGGCAGATCGATCTCCTCGGTCACCGCCTGGTCGATGAGCCGAAGGGCACATGCCTGGGTCGAATCGATCCGCCGGTGCAGGATGACGTTCTCGATCTGAGGTCGGGCGGCGTGGGCCAGACGGAGGCCGAACTGACGCAGATCCACGGGACGATTCAGCTCGGATGGCGCGGCGGCGTCATGGTTGAAGGGCGCGTCACTGGACGCTGTCGGTCGCGTCGGCGTCGGCGTCGGCCTCGGCCTCGAGCTCGCGGATGCGCTGCCGCACGACGATCTCCGCCATGTCCGGCAAAATCTCCCACGCGATCTGATCGAGCCGGTCCGAGGCGAGCTCGACGACCCGGTGGGCGATGCGGTCGATCTCGTCGTCGCTCAGCTCGCCGTGACCGACGGCCACCGGCGCCGGGTGATCGTTCTCGGCCGGTGGTTCGACGGGCGAGGTGTCGGCCATCGAAGGCTCGTCCTTGAACTCGGGAGTGCCAGTGGCGTCTGGCTCCTCAACGGCGGCCGTGATGGTCTCTGCGGTGTCTCCGAAAGGCTCATCGTTGGCGCCGCTGAACAGGTCGGTCGCCGACTCGGCGGCGGCCTCGACAACCTCGACGTCGGGGGAGGCATCGTCCGACTCGTCGCCGGCGTGCTCGGACATGTCGATTCTCACCGTCTGCGCCGCCTGGGCATCGAGCTCCGCCGGCTCGGGAGCAGGCGGCGGCACCTCGGCGGTCACGCCGTTTGCGTGGGTTTCGGTGCCGGTTTCGGGCTCGTACTCGAGGCCTTCATCGACCTCGTGGCCCGGTGCGGCGGTCGCGCGACCCGCGGCCTCCATCTCGGCAAACCCACTGGTCGTGAACTCGATCCCGTCGCCGTCCTGGCTGTCGGTCGCTTCGCTCAGCTGGGTGCCGAAGCTGTCGGTGTCGGGGACGGGGTCGGACGGTACGTCGACCGGCGTGGCCTCGTCCGGCCACTCGTCGTCGCCGTCCATGAACGATCCCGCGAGGTCGGTCGGCCTGGCCGCCGGCTGGCCGCCCCCGATCAATCGCTCGACGGTGTCGACCAGCTTCTGGGCCTCGAACGGTTTGGTGATGATCTCGGAGCAGCCGGCCGCGATCGCGCGGTCCCGATCGAACGGTTCGAAGGTGCCGGTGAGCAGGATGACCGGCAGGTGCAGCCAGTCCGAGCTCGACTTGATTTCCTGGCAGACGTCATAGCCGTCTTTCCCCGGCATGATCACGTCGCAGATGATGAGATCGGGCGAGATGCCGGGCAGCCGATCGAGCAGATCGTCGCCGCTCGACACCGCGACGACGCGGTAGTCGGTGTCCGCGAAGGTGAGCTCGACGACCTTTTGAATGGTCAGGCTGTCATCCGCAAGCAGGATCGTTCCGCTCATATTCTCTCCCGGCCCCCCTCCGGCCGCGAAATTCACCCGATCGACTGGACGTCACGAGCTGTGGTGAGTCGCGCTGGCGGGCCCCCTCGACCCTGCCCGAATTTCGGGCAAGTTGCCGAATATTCACGACTTTTCTACCACGAAGCCGGACTTATTGTCAATGAAATGGAGCGCCCTTCGGGTCGATTCGGGTCGTGGGCTGCGAGGGTCCCCCGGTCCCGTTTCAGGAACGCGACGCGGGACCGCCGTGAGCGCGGTAGAAGCGGAGCGCCCGCAGCGGTCTTTCCGCCTCGTCACGAACCATGTCGTCGAGCCGGTGGCCGACCGCTTCGGGAACCTCGAGATCGAGATCGGCCAGCGCGACCGAGCGGCACGCCACGAGGAATGCGAGCTCGTCGGTCGATGGGTCGCCTTCGAGCGCGTCGAGCGGCGGCATGAGTCCCCCGAGCCTGAGCACCCAGAACTCGACGTAAGCGATGACCATGCCGGGATCGGCCTCGCCGAGCAGGGCCTCCAGGGCCGCGCATCCGAGCCGGTACCGACGCGGCGCGGGCTCGTCGAGCGGGCAGAACGCGAGCAGCAGCTCGGCGACGACGGATGCCGCGGCCGATCGACCGAGGTCGGCGGCAAGGGGAAAGGACGAGATCAGCAGGTCAACGCGGTTGATGGTCGCCAGCTCGGCCTGAGGTTGACGGAAGAACGAAAGCCGGATCTTCGACAGCACCTGGACCGACCCGGCAAGCGGCGCCTTGCCGCCACGCGCCGAACGCAGCACGCCCCGCATCAGCCCGTGGCCCGCGGTCAGCGCGGCCACGATGAGGTGACGGTCCTTGAACCGGTGGTGATCGAGCACCAATGCCTCGTCGTCCAGCGTCGGCATAGGGCCATGGTAGCTCCAAAACCGGTCTCGGGCGGTTTCCGCCCGAGACCGGTTGTGGAAAGGGAACCCGATTCAGGGCAACCTCCCCGCATCACGTGCTAGTCTCCCGCCATGCCGAGCTGGTCGAGAACCGCGCTGGCGGTGGCCGTCGTCGTGCTGGTCATGGTCATCGCCCCGGCGGCGGAC
>JASFPU010000035.1:0-11725 GCA_050115855.1 Holophagae bacterium | reverse complement strand
GTTCCACACCGTGGCCCGCGTGGTCGGCACGCGGCTGACCTCATTCATGCGCGACCGGGGTTGGATCAGCCGCCGGTCCGCGGTCCGCGCCTGGATGACGCCGGTCTCGGCGTCGATGATCTCGAAGGCGAAGGTGGCCTCGCCCATGGCGCTCAGGTAGATGTTGCCGGGACGGCCCACGTTGGGTGGGACGTTCGAGGTGATGTCGAGCACCATGGGGCGAACGATGAGGGTGTTCGGCCCAATGGTGTCGGTGATCGTGAACTGCGTGCTCCGGGCGAACTCCTTCTGGATGACCTCGGTCACGAGGTCGGCAAACCTCTGCTGGTCGGCCGGGTCGACGGTGTACGGTCCCTGGTCGCCGCGGGACAGAGCGATCGACGTCGTGTTCACTCGGTTGCCCGACACGTCGCGGAACTCAAACACCGGCTGCCACACGAAGAGCTTGCTGTAGCTCGCAAAGTCCGCGTCGGGGCGAACCCAGAGCTCGTCGAAGTGGCGGCTCTTCTGCTTCTCCAGCTCGTCCCCGCCCGTGACCTCGATCTTCTGTTTCGGGGCCTCCTGAGCGCCTGCAATGCCGACCAGGACAGCGACGAGGCACGTGATCAACGTGAACTTCCTCAGCATGTCGTCCTCCATTCGTTGTTCTGTCTTGTATAGCATTGTCAACGGCGTGAGGGTTACGTCGGAGGCGTCGGTTGACGAAAAAATCCGGGTCGTGCGACCCGGAAGCGACAAAGAAGAGCAGATGAGTGCTGTGGAGAGCCGGAGCTCCCAACAGCGGGTGAACAAATTTGGTCCATGACCCGGTTCATGGGCCGTCATCGGCCCGCTCGCAGCCTTTCGGCTCGGAGTATCGACGACCTTAGCTCGATCCGGTCCGGGAATCAACCACCGGTTTCGGACCGCCCCGCGCGACCCGGAAGGTGGACCTCGAGCCCCTCGAACGGTCGGGTGAGACGGCCCTGGTGGACGATCACGGCCCGCCGCACCTCGGCCGGGAGATCGATCTCGGCGAGCGGCCGGTTGAAATCGGCACGCGCCAGCGCAGGCAGGATGGGGGACAGAGCCTTGGCGAACTCTTCCGACGCCTCGAGCGGCAGCTCCGACGGCAAGATGTCGACCGCGAGCACCGCCGGTCCGTCGCCGTTGACCCCGGCCACGGAGTTGCCGGTGGTGACGTCGAAGACGTAGACCGGGTCGCCGGGATCGGTGCAGCGCAGGGTGCACTCGATGGCTCCACCGACGTCGCAGCCGAGATCGCCGATGACCTGGAGTCGCGGCGGTCGGTCGTCGCGGTGCCACTGCCGTCGGAGGTCCTCGATGGTGACCAGACGCGGGTAGCGTTCGTCCCAGTAGTTGCAGTTCATGAGCACCGTCAAGTGGGGAAGGTGCCGAGCGAAGTTCGCCTGGTAGCGCTCTGGATGGTCGTAATACTCGTGCAGCTCGAACTCAGCCCCGGACGACCGGGGGCAGACGATGTCCTGCTCCTTGAACGTCACCTGATACAGCCGCTTCGAGCTTCGGTCGAGCGTCGAGACATCGAGCTCGGTGGCGGCGACCTCCCGGGTCGGGAGCTCGGAGAGAATCTCCCGGGCCCCTTTCGCGACGTTGCCGTAGCCGGCGATGCCGACGACCAGGGGAGCCAGTTCATCGGGCAGCCCGTCGACGGAGATCCGTTCGCCGACCGCTCGCACGGCGGTCTTGGCGGCCTCGAGGCTGTCGTACGCATGAGCCGGTTCGAGATCGGTGAACGGCGTTCGGATGCCCGCGCCGGCGAGCCGTTGGCCGAGCGCCCAGAGGGTGTCGATCATCCCGGCCAGTCCGGCGAAACGTCCGAAGAACACCAGCCGTCGGCCCTCATCGTCGACGATCTTCTCGTAGTCGATCAGCGTGCAGCCGAGGTCGAGCAGGCGCTGCAGCATGGGCATGTTCGCCGGCTGACCCTTGATGACGTGGGCGAAGAACAGGTACGCGGTGCGCGGCTGAAGCAGCTCCGGCGGAATCTCCTTGACACCGAGAACGATGTTGGCCTCGGCGAGCGAGGTGCTCACCGTTGCACCGGCGCGCGTGTAGTCGGCGTCCGAGAAGACCCGCCGCGCGGACGGCTGGATCAGCACGTCGATGTCCAACGACCGGACGAGGTGGCGGGCCAGGTCCGGCGTGACAGGGGCTCGCCGCTCCCACGGGCTCTTGGTCTCCCGACGAACACCGATGCACGGTTTCATACGAACCTCCGGAGGAGCGAGCCTACTCCGCGCTCTGCAATTGGGCAAGAGGTCTCGACAGGTCGCCCGGTCGCGAGTACGCTCGCCCCATGATGAAGTCGATTCCGGTCGCGATTGCGCTCGCCGTCACGCTGCTCACCGGCTGCTCCTCGACGGTCGATCCCGGCGAGCTCGGTACCGGAACCTACACCTGGTCCCAGCGCGAGCTGAGCGGCGAGTTCTCCGCCCCGCTGCTCGACGTGGCGAGCGCGGCGGAGCGCGCGTTCGGCGCGCTGAGGCTGGTGGGCGTCGACCCGGTGGTCGACGGGCTCAAGGGGAAGATCACCGCAACCACGGCCGACGGGTCGCCGGTTCGGGTCAAGTTCAAGGCGATCGATTTCGAACGGACCCGTTTCAAGATCAAGGTCGGTACCTTCGGGAACAAGGCGATGTCGCAACAGGTTGCGCGGTACATCGCGCGCGAGGTCGCCGAGGGTGGACCCGGAGCGTCGACACCGGGCGCGTAAGCGATCGCGGCCGGTCCACCGGCGACCGGATCGTGCGACGTCACAGGGTTTCGACGGTTCCAAGCACCTCGATGAGCTGCTCGACGCGAGCACTCGAGTCGTCGTCGGCGGGGTAGCGGTAGGTCAGCGTGATCATCCGGCCCCCGGCCGGGTGCAACGCGAAGACCACCGTCTCCTCGATCTCGCCGTCGGGGGTCGCGTATCGGCCGCGCGAGAAGAAGGCCGGTCCGAGCTGGCTGACCAGCTCCTGGGCACCGAGGTACCGTCCGCCGTCCTGATGCTCGATGAACGTCCGGTGCTCGGCCACCGCCGCTGGGAGGTTCTGGCCGTCGTCGGGCGGGCGGGCGTCGACCTCGATCCGGCCTGGATCGGTCGGGTCCCCCGTCTCGATCACGGGTCGCGACGTGCCGTCGCTGGCGGCGTCGAAGACCGCGGTGTCGATGGCGAGCCGGACGCCGAGATCGGGAAAGTCGACCGCGACGACGGTGCTCGATTCCGGAGAGACGGGCTCGTCCGGGGACCGGTGGCAGGTTCCGAGCAGACCCGCGACGACGATCACGATCGCGATCAGGACCAGGCTCGGCAGCGTTACGGGCGACCCTTCGGACACGGGGCGGATCCTCACGTCATCAACGGTGTCACGCGGTTGTGCGTGAGGTCGATGGCGTGGTCGGTGGCGCAGTGCATGCAGCGACCGTAGGTCTTGCCCTTCTCGGTTCGGAAGTCGAGGTCTCGGGCGCCGCACGCACCGCAGATGTAGGAACGCGCGAACGCCCAGTCGAGAATGGTCTCCTTGTTCTTGAAGGACTCGTTGGTGAGCTGGCAGGTCAACGACCCGGCGGTCTTGCCCTTGACCGGGATCGGCGTGTGGAAGTGGAAGACCAGACGGGTGTGGCCCTTCTTGACCACCAACCCGCCACCGTAGTCGACGTCCTTGATGACCTCGTACGGCATGAAGACGAACTGGCCCTCGACCAGGGCCAGCACCTGTCGCGAGGTCATCAGGAGCGGGCCCTCGACCGACTCCAAGAGCAGGAACGGAATCTCCTCCTGGGTCAGGACCGAGGCGAACCGGTCCGTCGCCGTGTCGGGCAGAGCGTGGCTCTGCAGAAACTGTTTGGCGCGGTCGTCCCACTCCTGCCGGATCTGCTCGGCGCGGGCCAACGCTTCCTCGAGGGCCTGGTTCTTCTGCATGTCCCGCACCTGGTCCTGTTCCATCTTGGAGAAGACGACGCCGCAGCGCGAGCACTCGTCGGTCCCAGCGGGTTGAATGTGGCCGCACGACGGGCAGGCCGACATGGCGCCGTGCTCGCTCTCGGTGACGGCCCGTGCGGCCTCCGCCTTGGGTCGGAGCTCGCAGATCGCGCCTGCGTCGTCGAGCGCCTTGAAGATGAGCTCCGCCTGGTCTGTCGGGAGGCTGGAGAAGATCGTGTGGCCGACCTTCGAAACCACCTCCTGGCACTCGGCGGTCGATCGGCCGGTCAGCCTTTCCATGGCGTTCACCATGCGCGAGCGACCGATCTGGGAGGCGTCCCTGAGCCCGAGAAACGCGATGTCGAACGAGTGCGTGCCTTCCATTGTGACCTCGCTGGGAGTCGGCGCGGCGGACGGACCGCTGGGGGCCGACCGGATCTCGACTTCCAGTGTAGCTGACGCTGGCCGGATGCGACGGTCTACAATGGCCCTCCATGAGGGCGTTTCGCGTCGTGCTCGGTCTGCTGGTCATGGCCGCGGTGACGGCGACTGGACGCCAACCGGTCGAGTCCGACCAGCTCGAGCGGGTCCGCAGCCGTATCGATCAGCTGGAGTCACGGCTCGTCGAGCTTCGCGCCGAAACCGTGAATCGACAGGAGGAGCGCGAGAAGCTCGACGCCGAGCTGGCGCTCGCCGAGGCGAAGGTGCGAGAGATCGAACTCGTGCTCGGCCGCAGCCGGGCGGAGGCGGAACGGCTGTCGAGCCGGATCGGGGATCTCGACAGCGAGCTCGACCGGCGCCGAGAGCTGCTCGTCGGCCACGTCGAGATCATGGCGCTGCTCGGTCGTCCCGGCACTCTTCAGCTGTTGTTCGACGGCGCACGGGGCGGCGACCTCGAGGGGTCGTTGAGCACCGTCGCGGTGCTGACCAGCGGTCAGGTTCGGTTGGTCGAGGAGTATGAGGACCTTCGGCGCCAGCGGAGCGAACAGCTTGCCGAGCTCAGTCGCGTCCTGTCCAGAGCTGAGCGCGAAGCGGTCGTGCTGACGGATCGGCGTGCCGAGCTCGAGACGACTCGGAGGAACGTCGACGAGCAGATTCGCCGTCTCGAGCGATCGCAGCGATCGGCGTCGACGGAGCTCGACGAGCTGCGCCAGAGGGAGCAGGCGCTCGAGCGGCTGATGACCACGCTGAGCGATCGCAGCCGGTTCACCGGCGTCGACGACATTCGAGCCTTCCGTGGCGCACTGCCCTGGCCAGCGGTCGGGCGTGTGGTCCGGACATTCGGCAAGCACTACCTGCCGAAGTACTCGACGTATACGGTGTGCAACGGGCTGCGCCTGGACGTCGCCGGCGGGGCGGAGGTGACCGCAGTATTTCCGGGGGAGGTCGCCTACGCCCGGTTCTTCAAGGGCTACGGCAACATGGTGGTCGTTGACCACGGCCACAACGTCTACTCGCTGGTGGCCGGACTTGCTACAATCCACGTGCGCGTCAAGCAACGCGTAGACATGGGTTTACGGCTCGGTTTGGCGGCGCCGCCGACGGACGGCGGCAACATCTACTTCGAGATCCGCGTGGGGAAGAAACCACAGGACCCTCGGCGTTGGCTGCAGTTGGAGCGGTAGGGAGAGAGCACGACGAATGATCCACCTCACTATGCGATTCATCGACGGGTTGTCGGGATGAAGCGCTTCCGCCTCGCGCTGCTCACCGCGTCGCTGGCACTGGTTCTCTGCTTCGCCGGGCTGCTGACCGCTGGGTTGACGTCGAACGAGAGCCTGTTCCAGGCGCTCGGCAATCTCGCCGAGGTCGTCCACCTGGTGCAATCGGAGTATGTCGACGAGCTCGATCCGGAGGTGCTGTCGCTGGCGCTCGACGCCGGGGTCCTCGAATCGCTCGACCCGTGGGCGGCGGTGGTGAGCGACGACCAGGTCGATGCGTACGAGCGCGTGTTCTCCAACCCGCCTCCGTACGGGCTCGGTCTGTCACTGCGGTTCGGCTCGGCGGCAGTCCGCTTCGTCTTTCCCGGATCACCGGCGGATCAGGCCGGCCTGGACCGGTGGGAGGTGATCGAGAAGATCGACGGCGTCTACACCCGTGGCCGTCCGCTGTGGCACGTCGCCCTCGAGCTCGCGGAAAAGGAGGCGCACGGCGACACGGTGCACCTGACGGTGATGGATCGTGAGGTCGACCAGCGCCGTGAGATCGCGCTGCTCGTGACGGAGTGGACGCCGGTTCTCGCGACGGCCTCCGACGTTCCGTCGACCGACGGCCAGCCACCGGTCCGCGTCGTCAAAATCGACAGCCTGACCGGGGGCTCGTCGGCGGCCGTGACCGACCTCATCGATGGCAGTGGCGCCGCGGTTCTCGACCTACGCGGCCTGGTCTGGGGCGTCGAGGACGAGGCGATCAAGGTGGCGGATCTGTTCGTCGGACAGGGCACCCTCGCGGCCTGGCGGGGGCGCGAGGCGGGACGTGAGGTCATCGAGGCATCGGAAGCCGTCCGAGCGCGGCTGCCGACGGTGATCGTCGACGGCGAGACCGAGTGGCCCGGCGAGATCCTCGCCGCCGCGCTCAAGAGGTCCGGGGCGGTCATCGTGGGTCAATCCACCATGGGCCACGCGCCTCACATGCAGGTCGTGCGGGACGGCGATCTGAACCTGTGGATTCCGGTGGGACGTTGGCTCGCGCCCGACGACGAACCGATTCAGGAGCGGGGTGTGACACCCGACGAGGAGATCGAAGCGGCCGATGACGAGTCCGGCGGCGATCCGATGCTCGACCGGGCGGTGGAGCTGGCGCGCGGCGGGCTGGCCGAGGCCGCCTGAGCATGTCGTCATCGAAAAAAAAAGGCGGCGGAAAGGGTCGCGCGAGATCGGCATCGCGCACGAGGCAGTGGCTTCCGGTTGTCTGGATCATCGGTGCAGCCGTCATCGTGGTCGCCGTTTTGTGGTGGCTCGGCCGCGGTCACGGCAGCGCGCTTCAGGATTCGGGCCAGGACGTCGAAGAGGTGTTGAAGGAGCTGTCCGCCCGGCACGGTGTGACCGAGGCGCGGCTCGACGTCGATCGCTCGATCGTCAAGCGTGACGGGGTCTTCGTCCGATCGTGGAGGCTGGTCTTTCCAAGCTCGGCGGAGCGCGAGGAGTTTCTCGCCGAAGCCACCATCCTGGCCGATCGCGGTGATCTCGAGGTCGGGGATCCGACCACCCTCACCGGCCGATCGACCGGCCTGAGGATCGACCACGGGATCGAGGCCTTCGAGCTCGAGCTCGCCGTCGACCGGCCGCGACGCGCGCTGTCCAGACCGAGGACGATCCGCGCGCCGACGCCGACACCGCCGACCCCGACGCCCCGGCCGCAGCCGCCGCCCGACGCCCGGGGGCGCATGGCGATCCTGCTCGACGACGCCGGGCAGCAGGACACGCTGATCGAGGCGGCGGGCGAGCTGCCCGAGGAGGTCGGGATTGCCGTGCTGCCGTTTCTACCGTACTCCGTGGAGACCGCGGTCGCCCTCGGCGAGGACGGGCACGAGATCTGGCTCCACCTCCCCATGGAGGCGGTCGGGGACAGCGACCCCGGACCCGGCGCATTGCGCGTCGACATGAGCGATGACGAGCTGCGCGACGCGGTCCACCGGGCGATCAACAACATCCCCGGTCTGGTCGGCGTCAACAACCACATGGGCTCGAAGGCGACCGCGGATCTCCGGATGATGACGTGGGTCATGCAGGAGCTGGCGCCGATGGACCTCGCGTTCTTGGACTCCCGCACGACGGTCGACACGGTCGCGGAGGTGGCGGCGCGGGCCCAGGGCGTGCCGACCGGTCGCCGCCACGTGTTCCTCGACAACGAGCGATCGCCGTCCGCGATCCGTGCCCAGCTCGACGAGGCGGTCTACCGAGCCCGGATGGACGGCGAGGTCATCGCCATCGGCCACCTCAACGAGGTGACGGTGCGCGTGCTGCAGGCCGAGCTTCCCAAGCTGTCCGAACGTCGCGTGACGCTGGTCCGCCCGACGGAGCTGATGCACTGAGCTCGACACGGCTCGGGCACCGAGACGGTGTGACCGCACCCAGGTTGCGAGCCCCGATCGGTGGGGTGTTCGCCGGGGTCGGTCGTTGCTCCGCCGGCCGGTCGATGTACAATCCGGCACTCGGAGGCAGCGGATGAGCGTGACGTTGCGTTTTTTCAACACTCTGAGTCGCCGGCTGGAGGACTTCGTCCCACTCGAGAAAGGCACCGTCCGGCTCTACACCTGTGGCCCGACGGTCTATGATCACGCCCACATCGGGAACTTCCGCACCTTCCTCTTCGAGGACGTGCTCCGAAGGACCCTCGAGCTGTTCGGCTTCAACGTCGTCCAGGTCCAGAACCTGACCGATGTCGACGACCGGACGATCGAGCGTGCCAATCAGGCCGGGGTCTCGCTTCGCGAGTTCACCGACCGATACGCCGCGGCGTTCTTCGACGATCTCGCGACCCTGGGGGTCGAGCCGGCGGAGCACTACCCCCGGGCGACCGACTTCGTGCCGCAGATGGTCGAGCTCATCAAGCGACTCGAGGCACAGGGCCACACCTATCGCTCCGACGGATCGATCTACTTTCGCATCGGCACCTTCCGGGGCTACGGCAAGCTGTCCGGTATCCGGCCGGAGGCCAACCTGGCGGGCGCGCGGATCGACGTCGACGACTACGACAAGGAGGACGCGCGCGACTTCGTGTTGTGGAAGGCGCCGAAGGAGGGCGAACCGGTCTGGGAGACCGAGCTCGGTCCCGGTCGTCCCGGCTGGCACATCGAGTGCTCGGCGATGTCGATGTCGTTGCTCGGCGAGACGTTCGACATCCACTGTGGCGGTGTCGACAACATCTTCCCTCACCACGAGAACGAGATCGCCCAGTCCGAGGGAGCCACCGGTGTCGAGCTCGCACGCTACTGGCTGCACGCGGAGCACCTGGTGGTCGAGGGCGAGAAGATGGCGAAGCGCCTGGGGAACTTCTTCACGCTCCGCGACCTGATTGAGCGTGGCCACGATCCGGCGGTGGTCCGATACCTGCTGATTTCAGTGCCGTACCGCCAGCGGCTCAACTTCACCTTCGACGGGCTGCACGCCGCCGAGCAGGCGATCGATCGCATCTCCAACACCCTGCGTCGACTGACCAACACCCCGCCGGCCGACGGGACGGGAGATCTCGATCTGTCGGTCGTCGAGCGATTCCAGGACCACTTCCGCGACGCCCTCGCCGACGACCTGAACACCGCTCGGGCGCTTGCCGCGCTGCACACGCTCCTGCGCGAGGTCAACACGGCGCTCGACGGAGCCGGAGTCGACAGCGAGGTTCGGTCCGCACTGGGCCAGGCGTTCGCGGACGCCGACGCGGTGCTCGGGATCTTCCCGAACGCGGACGCGGAGACGGACAGCGATTCGGAGATCGAGACGCTCATCGAGGAGCGGCGGTCGGCCCGTGCCGTGAGAGACTTCGCGCGGGCCGATGCGATCCGAGACGAGCTCTCCGCCCGCGGCATCGTGCTCGAGGACACACCCCACGGCACCGTCTGGCACCGACAGTAGCCATAGGTTGTCCGCAGACGACAACGGCTGCCCGACGGCAGCCGTTGTCGTCTGCGGAATCGGAACGTCATTCAAGCAGGTTCTCGCGTATATACGTGAACTTGCCCTTGTTGACCAACCCGAAGCCTTCCTCGAACTCATTGATGAGCCGGGACACGGTCTCGCGGCTGGTACCGATCGAGTGCGCGATGTCCGAGTGGGTCGGACGGCGAACCACCACCCAGCCGTTGCCGAGCCGCTGACCGTGGTCGCGGGCGAGGTCGAGCAGGTATCGGGCGAGCCGCCCGGCGACGTCCATGTACGCGAGCGACTCCATTTTGGCGTTGGCCCGCCGGAGCCGGCGCGACAGGATCGCCATGAGCCGCTGCGAGATGCGCGGGTTGGAGTCGAGCAGACGCTGGAAGTCGGTGCGGTTGATCGCAAGCAGCTCGACCGCACTCAGGGTGATGACGGAGGCCGAACGAGTGGTGGACTCGAGCAGCGCCATCTCGCCGAAGACCTGGCCGGCGCCGAGGACGGTCAGGATGAACTCCTTGCCGTCGGACGACGTGACCACCACCTTGACTCGTCCGCTGGCGACGACGTAGACCGCATCGGCCGGATCGCCGGCGTGGAAGATGGTGGTGTCCTTGCCGAGCTTCTTGATCTGCGCGAGGTCGGTCAGCTCGTCGAGCTCTTCGTTGGCCATCTCCGTGAAGAGCTCGACGCTGGTCAGCAGCTCCCTGATGCGATCCGTCATTGGCCTGTCCCCGACTCCGAGTCGAGCATGGCGTTGACCACGGCGCCACCCGATGGCGGCGTTGGCATGGGTGTACATGCAGAGCCTACCACGTTCTCGTCGGGGCACCACGTCAACGGCGGCTCTCCGACCAGGGAGCGGGCGCGGTCGACCGCCCGACGGACGGTGGCGGCGTCGACCTCGCGGCTGGGGTGGAACTGATGCTCGCGACGGTCGGCGTGCATGATGTCGAGCCGGACGACGGCGATGATCTCCCGCTGGCCGGGGTGATCGACGATGTCCGACATCACCGGTACGTTCCCACCCGGGAGGGCCTCGAGACGGGGCTCGACGGCGACCAGAACGATCGCGAGCTGGCCGCGGGTCAGCGCAGCGCTCGCGATCGCCTCCTGCGACGACGGCGGCAACATGGTCAACCGCCACCGGATCTTCGCCCTGTTCAGCAGCGCGGACCGTTCTGGATAGCCATCCGGCAGAGCGGAGTAGCACTCCATGGCGGTCTGCCAGTCGCCCCGCCGTTCGGCGAGACCGGCTTTGAGGACGAGCGCCCGCGGTTGATCGAGAATCGTGTCGAGCACGGTCTCGCATTCATCGAGACGTCCGGCGCCGCACAGCGCTTCGGATTTCACGAGCGCGGCGTCCGGACGGTCGGGTTCGATCGCGGTCGCCCGGGCCAGCTCGCCGAGCGCGGCGTCGTACTGCTCCCGGTCGACGAGTGCGGCGGCGCGGGCGATTCGATCGTCGAGCCACTGTCGCTCGAGGCGGTCGGCACGCGCCTTCCATGAGTCGGGCCACAGATCGGCGGCCCGACGAGCGGCGTGCAACGCCACCCCCTCGTCCCCCGAACGCTCGGCAACCAACGACAGGGTGCCCCAGGCATTGGCGTAGTCCGGGTGGGCCTGGCACAGAGCGGCAAGGTCGCCGACGGCATCCTCGTCGCCGTCGACCAGACGGTTCTGGAGAAGAAGCAGACGCGTTTGACGGCTGTCGCCGGCGCGGGTGGCGCGCTTGGCGCTCTTCGCCAGCTCGCCGCGGTTGAGATCACGCCATGCTCGTTCGAGCTTCTTCTGCTGGGAGCGCGTGAGGGTCCCCCCGCCCGGTCCCTCGAGCGGCGACGGGAAGGGCGGCACGTCGGCTGCTCGGACCGGGGCGCCGATCAGACAGACGAACGCCGCAGCGACGAGGAGCAAACGGGCGCGGCTGTCGCGTGTTTGACCCGGCGACCGCGCTCCTGACGGACGGCTCTCAGTCGTTCGTCGGTTCATTCTGCGGCGGGTCGCTGCCGAAGCCGCCGGCGGGCGAGATGCTCGCCACGGCGTGCTTGTAGACCAGCTGCTCCTGACCGTGGTTCTCGAGAATCACGGCATATCGGTCGAACCGGCGCAGAATCCCGGTCAGACGTTTGCCGCTGATCAGGTAGACGTGCACGGTCCGCGAGTCCTTGCGAAGCTGATAGAAAAAGGGATCCTGGATGTTGATGGTACTGCT
>JASFPU010000034.1:0-11784 GCA_050115855.1 Holophagae bacterium | reverse complement strand
CACGGGCACGGGCACGGGCACGGGCACGGACACGGGGACGGGCCCGCTTTACACTCGAAGAGTCACTGCGTACAATACCCCTCCCGGCCGGAGAGGTGCTGGAGTGGCTGAACAGGGCTGCCTGCTAAGCAGTTGTCCGGGGCAACCTGGACCGCGGGTTCGAATCCCGCCCTCTCCGCCAGGCTTCGTTCTCGACCCACGGGAGAGAACGAAGCCTGTCACGGCGAAGCTTCGAGCGAAGCCGGACCATGCGTGAGGATGAACACCTGTCGAGAGCTTCGCCCTGGCGAGCCAACTGCCCACGGCGAAGCTTCGAGCGAAGCCGGACCACGCGGGAGGATGAGAGCCCGTCGAGAACGTCGCCCTGGCAAACCGACGCCATTCCGCGAGAATCGCGCATCATGGGTTTGTGTCTGCTTGTGAAACGAGGACCGAGATGGCCCCAGCCGTGAGAACCCGGATCGCCCCCAGCCCGACCGGCGACCCGCACGTCGGCACCGCCTACGTCGCGCTGTTCAACTATGCCTTGGCCCGCCAGCAGGGTGGGCAGTTCGTGCTCAGGATCGAGGACACGGATCAACAGCGGAGCTCGGTCGAGGCCGAGGCGATGATCCTCGACGCGCTCAACTGGCTCGGCCTCGACTGGGACGAGGGTCCCGACGTTGGCGGTCCTCATGGACCGTACCGGCAGAGCGAGCGGTCCGAGATCTACCGCGACCACGCCGAGCGGCTGGTCGCGGCCGGCGAGGCCTACCCGTGCTTCTGCACCCGCGACCGGCTCGACGCGCTGCGCGCCGAGCAGAAGACGGCCAAGACGCGGTTCGGCTACGACGGCCACTGTCGGGCGATCGACCCCGACGAGGCGGCGCGCCGGCGCGCCGCGGGCGAACCCCACGTCGTCCGGCTCGCGATGCCGACCACCGGCGAGCTCGTGGTCGAGGACCTGCTGCGCGGCGAGATCCGATTTCCCGCCGACCAGATCGACGACCAGGTGCTGCTCAAGTCCGATGGCTACCCGACCTACCACCTGGCCAACGTGGTCGACGACCACCTGATGGAGATCAGCCACGTGATCCGCGCCGAGGAGTGGATCTCGTCGCTGCCCAAGCACCTCCGGCTGTACCAGGCATTCGGCTGGGAGCCGCCGGTGTTCTGCCACCTGCCGCTGCTCAGAAACGCCGATACGTCGAAGATATCGAAACGCAAGAACCCGGTCAGCCTCAACTACTACCGGCGCGCGGGGTACCTCCCCGAGGCGCTGCTCAACTATCTCGCGCTGATGGGCTTCGCGATGCCGGACGAGCGCGACGAGTTCACCCTCGAGGAGTTCGTCGACGCCTTCGGGCTCGACCGGATCAGCCTCGGCGGACCGGTCTTCGACCTCGACAGGCTGACCTGGCTCAACGGCAAGCACATCCGCCGGCTCGAGCCGATCGAGCTGCTCGAAAGACTGCGCACCGGTCTGCTGTCCGACGACTACCTGCTCGAGGTTCTGCCGCTCGCCCACGAGCGCATCGACACCCTCGCCGACTTCGTCGGGTATGCCGAGCCGTTCTTCGTCGGCGACGTCGCCTACGACGACACGGCACGGTCGAAGATGGTCGCCAAGGGTCTGACCCCGCCGCAGACCGCGAAGCTCCTGCGGACCCTGCTCGAGGACAGCCTCGACCCGATCCTCGACTGGAGTGCGGCCACCGTCGAGGCGGCGATGCGAGCCCACTGCTCGAGCCACGACCTCGAGCCGAAGCAGCTCTTCATGCCGGTGCGGGTCGCCGTCACCGGCCGCACCGCGACGCCGCCGCTGTTCGACACCATGGCCGTGCTCGGCAAGGAGATCTGTCGCCGTCGGCTGCGGGTCGCGACGGATGTGCTGCGCCGAATGAAGCCCTGACGGGAGTCGATCATGAGCCCCAACGACCGTGCCGCCGAGACTACCGACTTCATCCGCGACATCATTCGCGACGACCTCGTCACAGGCAAGCACAGCTCGATCGTGACCCGCTTCCCACCCGAGCCCAACGGCTATCTCCACATCGGCCACTCCAAGTCGATCTGCCTCAACTTCGGCATCGCGGAGGCGACCGGCGGCCGCTGCCATCTACGCTTCGACGACACCAACCCGATGAAGGAGGAGATGGAGTACATCGAGTCGATCCAGACCGACGTCCGCTGGCTCGGCTACGACTGGGGCGAGCACCTGTACTTCGCGTCGGATTACTTCGAGACGTTGTACGAGTGGGCCGAGGCGCTCATCACCTCGGGCGACGCCTACGTCGACGACCTGTCGGCCGATGAGATCCGCGCCCACCGCGGCACGCTCACCGAGCCCGGCGCGCCGAGCCCGTACCGCGATCGTCCGGTCGAGGATAACCTCGACCTGTTCCGGCGTATGCGCGCCGGCGAGTTCTCAGACGGCGCGCGGGTGCTGCGCGCCAAAATCGACATGGCGTCGGGCAACATCAACCTTCGCGACCCGGTGCTCTACCGTATCCTGCACACCCCCCACCCGCGCACCGGCGACGCGTGGTGCATCTACCCGACCTACGACTTCGCACACGGCCAGTCGGACGCCATCGAGCACATCACCCACTCGCTGTGCACCCTCGAGTTCGAGAGCCACCGGCCGCTCTATGACTGGCTGGTCGAGCACCTTCCGGTGCCGTCGAAGCCGCGTCAGATCGAGTTCGCGCGGCTCAACCTGAGCTCCACCGTGCTGTCCAAGCGCAAGCTGCTCCGGCTCGTCAAGGAGGGTCACGTCGCCGGCTGGGACGACCCCCGGATGCCGACGCTGTCGGGCATCAGGCGGCGCGGCGTGCCGCCGGAAGCGATCCGCGCCCTGGTCGACCGCGTCGGCGTCGCCAAGCGCGACAGCGTCGTCGACTACGCCCTGTTCGAGCACTGTATCCGCGACCTGCTCAACCGCACCGCCGAGCGGCGCATGGCGGTGCTCGAGCCGCTCAAGGTGGTGATCACCAACTATCCGGAGGGCGACTCTGAGAATCTCGAGGCGATCAACAACCCCGAGGACCCGGCCGCCGGCACGCGCACGGTGCCGTTCGGTCGCGAGCTGTACATCGAGCGAGACGACTTCATGGAGGACCCACCGAAGAAGTTCTTCCGGCTCGCGCCCGGTCGCGAGGTCCGGCTGCGCTACGCCTACTTCATCACCTGCGATGAGGTCGTCAAGGACGCATCCGGCGAGGTCGTCGAGCTGCGCTGCAGCTACGATCCCGCCACCCGCGGCGGCGACGCGCCGGACGGCCGCAAGGTCAAGGCGACCCTGCACTGGGTGTCGGCAGCGCACGCGCTCGACGCCGAGGTGAGGCTCTATGGCCACCTGTTCGAGGTCGAGCACCCAGGTGCGGGCGGCGACTTCATCGATGACCTCAACCCGAGCTCCCTGACGGTGCTCACCGGATGCAAGCTCGAGCCCGGTCTGGCCGATGTCGGGCCCGGCACCCAGGTCCAGTTCGAGCGGCTCGGCTACTTCGCGCCCGACCTCGGCTCGACGCCGGCCGAACCGGTGTTCAACCGGGTCGTCACGCTGCGCGACACCTGGGCGAAGATCCGCAGGCAGCAGTCGGGGTAATCCACGAAGCTGCAACGGCCGCAAAGTGCATCCGTCGACGGCGTTGGCGGCCCGTCCGGAGACAATTCGAGCCCGTCCTCGGCGAGGACGGGCTCGAATTGGTGCCGAAGGCCGGACTCGAACCGGCACGGATCGCTCCACACGGCCCTCAACCGTGCGCGTCTACCAATTCCGCCACTTCGGCAGGCCACTCCGGATGGTACTCATCTTGCCGTCGAAAGGCAAGCGGTCACTTGGTTTGCGACGGCGCTTCCCCGGTCTCGTCAGTGCCGGTGTCCGCGGTGTCGTCGGTTGCCGTCGAGGGAGCCGCGTCGTCGTTGTCGCCGGCAGGCGCCGCCTCATCGGCGGCCGTCTCGGTCTCGGCCGTCGACGGGGTCATACCGGTATCAGTCGTGCCGGTCTCGGTGCTCTCCGCCGCCGGGACCTCGACCGACTCCATGACCGACGACCGCTGCTTGCCCGACAGGATCGCCAGCGCCAACGACATGATGACGAAGAGCACGAACGACACCGTCGTCAACCGGTGCATGATGTTCGATGCCGATCGCGGACCGAACGAGGTCTGGCTGCCGCCGCCGCCGAACGTGCCGGCGAGATCGGCGCCCTTGCCCTGCTGGAGCAGAACCACCAGGATCAGGAAGATACACACCAAAACGTACAGAATCACCAGAAGAACCGTCACGTCACTCTCCCGCGGCGCAGTCCGCCGCAGCGCGGATGATAGCGGAAAACGAGTCTACGTCAAGGCTGGCGCCGCCGATCAGGCCGCCGTCGACGTCCGGTTGACCGAGCAGATCGCGGGCATTGTCCGGTTTCATGCTGCCGCCGTACAGGATGCGGATGGCGTCGGCGGCGGCCGGGGTCAGTGCGCGCGCCAGGCAGCGGCGGACGAAGGCGTGCGCCTCCTGCGCCTGGTCGGGCGATGCGGTACGACCAGTGCCGATCGCCCACACCGGCTCGTAGGCGACGACCAGGCGTTCGGGATCGAGCGCGCCGAGCCCGTCGGTCTGGCTCGACAGCACGTCGAAGGTGCGGTCGGCCTCGCGGTCGTCGAGCGTCTCGCCGATGCAGTAGATCACCGTCAGGCCCGCGGCCTGGGCGGCCCGGGCACGATCCCGTGCGGTGCGGTCGGTCTCGCCGAACAGAGTCCGGCGCTCGCTGTGGCCGACGATGGTCCACTCGACACCGATCTCCGACAGCATTGCCGCCGAGACCTCGCCGGTGAAGGCGCCGGATGCCTCCCAGTGGACGTTCTGGGCGGCGACGCCGATCGGCGACCCGGTGAGCAGCATCGCCGCCGCCGGCAGTGACGTGTACGCCGGTCCGACCACGATGTCGACGCGGTCCGGCAGGTCGCTCGCCAGGAGACGCTCGATGAAGGCCGACGTTTCGGCGACTGTGTTGTGCATCTTCCAGTTTCCGGCGATCAGGAATCGGCGCATGACGTCACTCCTCGAGGGCGGCCAGGGCCGGCAGTTGGTCGCCGGTCAGAAAGCTGAGCGACGCGCCGCCACCGGTCGAGACGTGGTCGATGCGGTCGACGACGCCGGCGCGTCGGATCGCCATCACTGACTCGCCGCCGCCGACCACGGTGAAGCCCGGGCAGTCGGCCAGCGCCTCGGCGATCGCCAGCGTACCGGCGGCGAAGTCGTCGACCTCGAACACGCCCATCGGCCCGTTCCAAAACACCGTTTTCGCCGGGGCGAGCGCCGCGGTGTACCGTGCCCGGCTGTCCGGGCCGAGATCGACGATCATGAAATCCGCCGGGACGGCGTCGGCTGCCACCACCTCGACCCGTGACGGGTCGTCGATCGAGTCCGTCACCACGACGTCGCTCGGCAGCAGCAACGCGATGCCACGATCGGCGGCACGGGCCATGACGGTCCGCGCAGTGTCGAGCATCTCGTCCTCGACCAGCGAGCGCCCGACGTCGTGGCCACGGGCCTTGAAGAAGGTGTTGGCCATCCCGCCGCCGATCAGCAGCGTCGTCACGCGATCGAGCAGCGCTTCGAGCGGTGCGGTCTTGGTCGACACCTTGGCGCCGCCGACCACCGCGACGAACGGCTGCTCCGGGGCGTCGACCAGCCGCGACAGGGCCTCGACCTCGCGCTCGATGAGCAGACCCGCGGCCTTGTGGCGCCGGTCGAAACGTCGTGCGGCGGCGGACACCGAGCCGTGGTCGCGGTGGGCGGTGCCGAAGGCGTCGTTGACGTAGTGGCTGAAGCCGTCGGTCAGGCGTGCGGCGAACGCCGGGTCGTTCGCCTTCTCGCCGGCATAGAACCGCAGGTTCTCGAGCAGCAGCAGGGTGCCCGGCGGGTGGTCCGCAGGGTTCGCCGCGAGACAGTCCGCCACGAAACGGACCTCGCGCCCGAGAGCCTGCGACAGCACCGGTGCGACCGGCTCGAGGCTGAACGCCGGGTCCGGCGACCCCTTGGCCTTGCCGAGGTGCGAGCACGCGGCGACCAAGCCGGCGCGCTCGACCAACCAGCGCAGGGTGGGCAGAGCAGCGGTGATCCGGGTGTCGTCCTGGACCTCGCCGTCGGCAACCGGAACGTTGAGGTCCAGACGGGTCAGGACCTTCGCGCCGTCGATGCCGTCGAGATCGGCCAGGGTCGGCAGGCTCATGAGTTGTCCTCGGCCGCCATGTGGGTCAGCAGATCGACGCAGCGCGTCGAGTAGCCGTTCTCGTTGTCGTACCAGCTGACGCAGCGGAAGAAGTTGGGTGCGACCGAGGCGATGAGCTCGAGGTCGACGATCGACGAGTGGGTCTCGCCGATGATGTCGGACGACACCAACGGTTCGTCGGCGGCGCGGAGGATGCCCTTGAGCTCGCCCGCGGCGGCATCGATCATCGCCTGCCGGAGCTCGTCGACCGAGCTCGAGCGGCCGGCGACGAAGATCAGGTCACAGACCGAACCGTCGGGAACCGGCACCCGCATCGCGGCGCCGTCGAGCTTGCCGGCGAGGTCGGGGTAGACGAGCGCGATCGCGCGGGCGGCGCCGGTCGAGGTCGGGATGATGTTGACCGCGGCGGCGCGCGCACGGCGCATGTCCTTGGGGTGCTGGACGTCGAGGATCCGCTGGTCGTTGGTGTAGGCGTGGGTGGTGGTGAGCCAGCCGTGCTCGATACCGACGGTCTCATGCAGCACCTTGGCCATCGGCGCCAGGCAGTTGGTGGTGCACGACGCGTTCGACACGACGTGGTGCGAGTTGGGGTCGTACAGCTCGTGGTTGACACCCATGACGAAGGTCTCGTCGACCTTCTTGCCCGGTGCCGTGATGATGACCTTCTTGGCGCCGGCGGTCAGATGAGCACCGGCCGAGTCGCGGTCGCGGAACAGGCCGGTCGCCTCGAAGACATAGTCGACGCCGAGCTCGTTCCACGGCAGCTTGCCGGGGTCGCGCTCGGCGAGCACCTTGACGTCGTCGCCGTCGATCGTGATCGTCTGACCGTCGACATCGACCGTGCCGGCATAGGTGCCGTGGACCGAGTCGTGTTTGAAGAGATAGCCGAGCATTTCCGGCGATGTCAGGTCATTGATGGCGACGAGGTCGAAGCCGTCGCGCGCTTTGAGGTGGCGGGCGACCAGACGTCCGATCCGTCCGAACCCGTTGATACCGACGCGAAGAGTCATTGAGGGCCTCCAGTGGCAGAATCGGCCGGCGAGTATACCAAACCCCGGCGACGCGCGGGTGGGTTGCGCGTCACCGCGCCATATGGTACTTTTCCGGCTCGCGTGGCCCGTTCGTCTAGGGGTCTAGGACGCCGGCCTCTCACGCCGGTAACACGGGTTCGAATCCCGTACGGGCTACCATGTTTCCTCTTCAGGAAGCCATCGGTACGGTCTCCGACCCTACGTCCCACTTCCAGTGAACGTCCTGCTCAGCCGCCCGGGAGCGAATCCCGTACGGGCTACCATGCGAATTCCGCCCCGTGCTGTCGCGACAGCACGGGGCGGAATTCGTTCTGAGAATGGGTTTCGGATCGCCCTGAGGTTCGTTATCATCATGGGCAGTCAACGAACACACGCGCAGTTCGACGCTAAGGGAGGACACGATGATGGATGGAGCCCCACCGCAGGATCCCCCGCAGGGCGACAGCGCGCCGCCGCCGCCCCCCCCGGCCGCGCCGCCGCCGCAGGCCGAGCCGCCCGAGCCGCCGGCTTCGAGCGCCGTGTCGGACAACCGCAGTATCTTCATCGTGCTGTCCTACCTCGGACTGCTGGCGTTGATCCCGCTGCTCGTCGAGAAGGACGACACCGAGGTCCAGTGGCACGCCAAGCACGGTCTCGTCCTGACCGGCGTCGAGTTCGTCGCGTTCATCGCGCTGTGGATCCTGATCATGATCGTCGGCGCGATCTCCGGCGGGCTCGGCTGCCTGCTCGGGTTGATCTGGCCGGTCGCCTTCATTGCCGTGGTGGTGATCCACATCATGTGTATCGTCAAGGGCCTGAAAGGCGAGCGGTTTCTGATCCCCGGGATCAGTGAGTTCGCCGACAGGTTCTGAGTTTTTCGACACCGGATCGCGCATCACGAGGGGTGTTCGCAACAACAACGAGGCCGCCCTGCGCGGGCGGCCTCGAGTGTGTCTGATTGAATCGGCGACAGTTACTCGACTTTGCCGCCCTCGATCACCAGCGGCGGGAAATCGCCGTTGCAGCCGAGCTCGTCATCGCGGGTGAACTCGGAGCCGACCGCCGAGATGGTCCCGGTGATCGACATGTTGTTCTCGACCGTGAACGACACGGTCCACTCCATCACGCCGCTGCCGGTGGACGTGTAGCTGTCGCTGAAGGTCACGCCCGAGGCGAAGTCGGCGAGCGGCGTCGCGCTCAAGCTGATGCCCCAGAGAAACTGGAGCGTGCAGGCGGGGTCGTCGCCGTCGAGCTTGTCCCAGTTGAAGTAGGTGCCGTTGATCTCTTCGACGATCCCGTCGGCAATCACGATGTTGCCGCCGGCGGCGAACAGCGCCGAGTCGTAGATCGAAATCTGGTAGGTGCCGTCGACGGACGCCGCACCGCCGCCGGTCACGTCGGACTCCAACGTGGTCGGATCGGTGGTCGCGTTGTCGACCTTGGACGCGCCGAAGATCGCAGAGCCGGCGTCGACCTGGACGACCAATGTCGCGTCGTCGAAGTTGCCGATGCTACTGAACACGCGGTCGACCCGCTGCAGGTACGGTTCGAACACGCCGAGCTCGACCGTCGTGCTCGCGAGCATCGAGCCGTCGGGCGCCATCAACCGCAGGGTCGCGGTCGCGCCGTCCGGCCCGGCGGTGGCGTAGATGTTGGTTCGGAAGACCGACGTGTACGACAGACCGACAACCGTCGCCGAGCTTCCGGCCGAGGTGGCCGCGCCGGTCGGAATGCCCTCGAAGCCCTGGCCGAAGGTCGAGCTGCCGTCGCTGGCGAAGATCCGCGTGTTGACAATCACCGGCGCATCGGCGGTGACGCGGAACGCGCCATTGGCCGAGTCGAGGCCGAAGTCGTTAAAGATGACGTCCTGGTAGATCGCCGTCTCACCCGGCTCGAGCGAGAAAGTGACCGAGACCGGGTTCGGGTTCGTCTGGCCACGGACCAGCCAGTAAATAGTCCCTGTCACGGTGCCGTCGCCGGGGTTGGCGACGTACATGTCGGTGCCCCACGGCGCGCCGCGGCCGGCCGCCGGAACGATCAGGTCGGTGCCCGAATTCAGGGCGAACACTGGAGCCGCGGTCGCCGCGACGGCGAGCACGACACAAAGCAACACGAGACGACGCATCGAAGCCTCCTTGGGTCCGTTCTTCACGCAGCGGCGATCACAATACCATCACCGACGTCAAAACTCGATGTGACGCAGGTCCGGTGCGACTGTTGTTTGTACGGAAGATCGTGCGATTGGTTGAGACTGATGATGCTGCTTTCAGGTACATCGGCCTTCTGGCTCGCTCCCGCCCGGCGGCGGGATTGACCCAGCGTCGCCTGGGCCGCGCGGTCGTGAGTTGGCGGGCCGGAACCGCACAGACCGCGCGGCCCGGGCGCCGGCGGCCTTCCTGCTGGCCGGTGTGGCTGCACGATGTTGAACGCTTGGGCTCGGCGATGCCACCTTCACACTTTTCCGAATGGGCGGAGAGGCCGGAGCGGCAGGGCGGGAAAAGTGTGAAGATGGCACGTCCGCCTCGACGCGCCCGTCGCGATGATCAGCGGCACGCCCGGCGGTGGCGATTGAAGTCGCAGGGATCGAGAATCTCGCGGGCCGGTACAGGGGCGCTCGAGGCATTCACGGCTTGGGGTGGAGCAGGCGCCAGGTCATGGCGCGGACGTCGTCGAAGAGCTGGAGGGCCTCTGCAGCCCGGAGACGATCGACTGCAACCGTGCGGATGAGGAGCTTCAGATGCGTGTCGACCTCCTTCGCCGAGCCGTACGCGATTTGCCAGTAGTGCAGCTGATCGCGACCCGATCGTCCTGAGCCCTCGGCGAGGTTCGCGGCGACGGACGACGCGGAACGAATGATCTGGTCCGCGATAGGCCGGAGCGCGTTCGGCACGCGCATCACGAGCGATATCGAGATACCGGCCGCGCGCGTGGCTTTCTCGAGGGCGTCGAATCGTTTCGTTTGCTGATGCCCGTGCATGGTCACCTCCGGGTTGTTCATGGCGGTCCCTCAGCCGCTGGCTCGTCTCGTGTCACGGGTCGCCCCGTAGGGGCGACTCGTCTTGCCCTTGACACGAGACGAGCCAGCGGCTACCCGTCGAATCAGGAACAACCCGGAGTGGCCATGCCGGATCAGCGGTCGGGGACGGCGGCTGTGCCCGGACTCGGACTCGGACTCGGACTCGGACTCGGACTCGGACTCGGACTCGGGAACGGGAACGGGTACGGGATCGGGATCGGAAACGGTGAAGCGGAGATCCGGTACGATAGCGCGATGAGCTACCAGGTCCTGGCCCGTTCGTGGCGCCCGCAACGTTTCGCCGACCTGCTCGGCCAGGACGCCGTGGTGCAGACGTTGCAGAACGCCCTGGCATCGGACGCCGTCGGTCACGCCTACCTGTTCTCCGGGCTGCGCGGGGTCGGCAAGACGACCGCCGCGCGGCTGCTCGCCAAGGCGGTCAACTGCGCCGAGGGCCCGACCCCCGAGCCGTGCGACGAGTGCGAGTCGTGCCGGGAGATCGCCGCCGGTGCGAGCATCGACGTGGTCGAGATCGACGCCGCGACTCATACCGGCGTCGATCAGGTCCGCGAGCTCCAGGAATTGCTTCGGTTCCGGCCGACCCGCGACCGCTACCGGGTGGTCGTGGTCGACGAGGTCCACATGCTCTCCAAGTCTGCGTTCAATGCGCTGCTGAAGAGTATCGAGGAGCCGCCACCCTACGTGTTGTGGATCTTCGCCACCACCGAGCGACACAAGGTGCCGGCGACCATCCTGTCGCGTTGCCAGCAGCTCGAGTTTCGCCCGCTGTCCGATGCTGCCATCCGCAGCCACCTCGGGCGCATCGCCGAGCACGAGGGCTTCACGCTCAGCCCCGGCGCCGCCGCGACCATCGCGGCCGCCGCCCAGGGCAGCGTCCGTGACGCGCTGTCTCTGGTCGATCAACTGCGCGCCTTCGCCGGTGGTGCGATCGACGACGACGCCGTGGCCGAGGTGCTCGGTGTGCCGTCGTTCGACGTCACGGCCGGGATGGTCGGCGCCCTCGCCGCCGGCCGGGTCGGTGACGCTCTGCGCACCATCCGCGCCGAGCTCGCCGCCGGTCACGACGCGAGCCTGCTGTTCCAAGAGGTCGGTCGGATGCTGCGCTCGCTGCTCCACGTCGCGGTGGACACCGGGCTGGGTGATGGGATGACCGACGATCAGAGGCTGGCCGTCGAGCCGCTCGCCGCCGAGCTCGGTGTCGACGCCCTGACCCGGATGCTCGGCCTCTGGCTCGAGCAGGAGCCGCTGCTGCGCGACGCCACCAACCGCGAGCTCGCGCTCGAGGTAGCCGCCCTCAGGCTCGCCCGCTGGCCGGCGGTCCGGCGGCTCGAGAGCTGGCTCGCCGGCGGCGACGCCCCGCCGGCGGGGGACACACCGCCGGCGGCGAGCGCCGACCAGACCGGGAGCGGCCCGCCGCCGGCCGGCGCCCGGCCGGCGAGCCTCAGTGAGCATCTCTGGCAGGAGCGGCCACGCCTCGCCGGCGCGGTCGACGCCGCTCGGGTCGAACGCGCCGGCAGCGTCGT
>JASFPU010000033.1:0-11821 GCA_050115855.1 Holophagae bacterium | reverse complement strand
GAGCGAGCAGGCTTTCGGTGTCCATGATCTCCTTTCCTGTCCGCCACGACCGTGGCGCAAGCGCCTCCAGTATAAGACGTGGGCGGCAACGGGCCGGGCCGCGCACGCATCGGCGAGCTCGACCGCACGGCATTTTGGTCCGGGAGCCGCACCCCGACGCGCCTGCCCACCGGACCGGCTCGACGTGTCATGATGGACGAGGTCGCAGCGAGGAGGCGTGTGGGTCGGCAGATACTGACGCGGCGGTTGGTCCTGTGGGCGGCGCTGGCCATCGGGGTGTTCCTCGCGTCGATGGTGGCGACGTCACTCGCGGTCCACGCCTACGGCGCCCACCGTCTGACGGCGTCACAGGCGACGTTCGCGGAACGGTGGGGGCAGTACATCCTGCCTCCGCCAGCGGCCGTTCCGACCGATCGCGCCAACGGCGCGCGGTTCATGGTCCTCGGCGGTCGAGCCATGACCAGCTCGGTCGACGAGCACCGATTCATCGCCGAGCTGTCCGGGCGACCCGCAGCCAGCTGGAGCGACGCCGACACGGACCGCGCGCGGGAGATTCTCGGCGAGCAGCAGACGGCGCTGTCGATCCTGCTGCAGTCGCGCACGGCCGATGGGTTCGATCTCGGCATCGAGAATCGACCGCCGAACTACAACGACATCGACTTCCTCGCTCTGGTCAGGGGCCTGCGTCTGCTCACCCTGGAGGCCAGGTTGGCGTGGGCGGAAGGTCGTGTCGAGGACGGCCTCGCCGCGATCGAAACGGCCAGCCGGTCGGCCGACGGCCTGCTGCGAACACCGGTGATCATGAGCCTGACCCTCGGTGCGGCGGCCCAGCGCTGGGTGCTGTCGGCGGCGAAGGACATCGTCGGCGACCCGTGCGCGGGGAGCACCGTGCTCGACGGGCTCGCCCGGCGGCTGCCGGCCGAACCCGCGGTCCGGTCGGCGATTGGCACGTTCGTGACGTCGGTTGCCGAGCTCGCCGAGCAGGGGCTCGCCTACCGAGATGACGTGAACGATCCATCGGTGAGCTGGAGCCTGCCGTACTGGATCTCGAACCACTTTCTGTTCGAGGACCTCTTGATCGCCGAGATCCTCGATCGGTGGAACCGGCAGATCGAGCTCGGCCTGCACCCGGCGGCCGGTTGGTCACGGGAGACCGCTGACAGCATCTGGGGTGGCCGATGGTGGCCGTCCGGGCTCGCCCTCAACGGAGCGTACAGCGCTAATCTCACGGGGGTCTGGGTGCGGGCCCAGGCCGCCGATACCGAACACCAGCAGGTCGCGTTCGCCCTCGAGCTCAGGCGGCGGTCGCCCGCCGGTCTGACTCGGGACGCCTGCCGAGCGGTTGCCGAGGCGAGCCCGACGCCCCTGACCGGCCAACCGGTGGTCTGCCGGGCGGATCCGTCCGGGCAGTCCTTGGTCATCGACGTCCCCGACGCCGAGGCCACACTGGTTCGCCACTCGGCCCTGGACAACGACTCGGCCCGTTTCGAACCGATCATCCTGTCCGTCGGTCCGCGCCCCGACAGCTGTCAGAAACCGGCAGCGACCGAGTGATCCGGCGGCTCCCGACTACTGCACCAGGACCAACGACAACCAGGGCCAGTACGTGATCACGAGGACGCACGCGAACAGAATGAGCAACCACGGCAGCGCGGCCCGGTACAGTGTCACGACCGGCTTGTCGAAGCGGTACGACGCGATGAACAGGTTCATCCCGACCGGCGGTGTGCAGTAGCCGATCTGCATGTTGGCGAGGAAGATCATGCCGAGGTGGATCGGCTCGATGCCGAAGCCCGCCGCCAAAGGCAACAGCAGCGGGACGACGATGACCAGCGCCGAGAAGATGTCGAGCATCGTGCCGAGCACGAGCAGGAACACGTTGAGCAGGATGAGGAACGTCAGCTTCGAGGAGACGTGCGCCGTGACGACGTCGAACAGCTTCATCGGCACCTGGGCGTCGATCATGGCGTTGGTCGACGCCAACGACGCACCGAGAATGACCAGGATGCCGCCGACCAGCACCATCGACTCGCGCATGATCTCGGGCAGTCGAGCCAGGGGGATCTCGCGGTAGACCAACAGCTCGATCACGAGCACGTAGATGACCGTCACTACGGCAGCTTCGGAGACCGCGAAGAGACCGCTGTACACACCGCCGAGCACGATCACCGGCAACGGCAGCTCCCAGATCGACTCGCGCAGCGCCGCGAGAGCCTCGGCGGCCGAAAATGCCTGCTTCGGAGCAGCCGTCCGTTGCAGGAAGCGGCCTTCACGGAAGCTCCACAGACCGAGCGCGAGCACCATCAGCGCTCCGGGCAGGATTCCCGCGATGAACAGTCGGTCGACGCTGACCTCGGCGACGATGCCGTACAGGATGAGCGGCAGCGACGGCGCGAACAGCAACCCCAGGCTACCCGACGTCGTCACCAGGCCGAGGCTGAAGTTCTCGCGGTACCCCGCGTCGCGCAACGCCGGGTAGAGCAGCGCACCCATGGCGACGATGGTGACGCCGGACGCACCGGTAAAGGCGGTGAACACGGCGCAGGTCACCAGTGCGATGACCGCCAAACCGCCCGGCATCCAGCCGAGCAGGGCGTCCGACACGCGCACGAGGCGGTTCGGAGCGCGGCTCTCGCCGAGCACGAACCCGGCGAAGGTGAAGAGCGGGATCGCCAGCAGCACCGGGGTCTCGGCGATGCGGTAGATCTCCATGACCACCGCGATCTGGTCGATGTCCGCACGTCCGAAGGCGAGGATGGCACCGGCCGCGATGACCGCGAACAGCGGGGCGCCGAGCAGCGCCAGGACGAGCAGCGCGACGCCGGTGACGATCACGTCGCGTCCTCGCCGGCCAGCGACCGACGCAGGTGGAAGCTCGCCAGCAGCAGGTAGCGGAACGACAGCAGAGCGAACGCGACCGGCAGGACCGAACCGGCCGCCCACAGGGGCACCGAGCCGAACGCAACCTCGCCATACGCCCGCGCGTCCAGAATGAAGCGCGCCGCGTGCCATGCGAGGAACCCTGACACCACCGCGGTGAACAGATCGGTCAGCACGCGCACCCTCGACCGCCACGGTTCGCGGGCGAACCGCGCCGCGACGTCGACGTTGATCTGGCGATCGTCGCGTGCCGCCGCGACCGCACCGAGCAGGCCGAGCCAGAGCACCAGCACGCGGAGCAGCGGGTCCCCCCAGACGACCGCTGTGTGGAAGACGTTGCGCTCGATGATCTGCCAGGTTGCGATGACCACCAGCGCGGCGAGCAGCAGCACCAAAAGCGCGTTCTCGATCACCGCGAGGAGACGCAACATGCGGCCCAGTGCGCCGCAGCTCTCCCAGGCCCGCGCTGCCGGACGGTTCGGTTTCACCGGTCTGCGGCCGCACCGGGCGGGTCACCCGAGGCCGCCGATGCCGCGATTCTGTTGATCCTGGCGAGCAGCTCCCGGTTCAGATCGAGCTCCCGGACCAACCGCTCGGTCGATCGCCGGGCGACCGCAGCCCACTCGGCGCTCGCCTCCGGCGACGGCGGGAGCACCTGCATGCCCTGCTCGATCAACGCCTGCAGCGCCTCCTGATTGTCCCGCCGAGCCCGGCGGTCGAGGGTCTCGGTGACCCTCCCGAAGACCTCGTCGACCACCGCCTGGTCGGCCGGACCGAGCTGCGACCAGGCCCGGTTCGAGATCACCATGCAGCCGAACGTGTAGATCACCGGAACATCGATGATGTACTTGACCTTGGTGAACCACTGCAGCGCGACGGCGCCGACCGGCGGACCGGTGACGACATCGATGAGACCGGTCTGGAGGCCGGTCAGCACGTCGGCGAGACCGAGCGGCACCGGTGACAGCCCGGCCTCGTCGATCAGCACCCTGCCGACGTCATCGCCCTCGGGCAACCAGGCCTTGCTGCCGCGGAGCTCGTCGAAGCTGGCCGCTTTCTTGGTCGAGTACAGGTAGGCGAATCCGCCTTCGATGAACCCGAAGGTGTGATAGCCCTCAGCGTCGAGATCATCGATGAGCACCGGATCGACCGCCTCACGGACCGCATCGACCTGGTCGTAGTCGCTGAACAACAGCGGCAGGCTGTAGATCTTCAGTTCGGGCACGCTGTCCGACAGGCTGCCACCGAGAAACACCCCGCCGTGGAGCTGACCGATCCGCATCTTGCGCAACACCGCGGCATCGTCGCCCATCGTCCCACCGGGGTAGAAACGAAACTCGACCCGACCGGCCGTTCTCTCGGCAACCTCGTCGGCCGCCCGACGCACCTCGGTCATCCAGAACGATCCGTCGGGAGCGAGTGTCGCGACCTTGAGCTGGGTCGCGCTCGCCGGGCCGACGGCCGCAACGGCGAGACAACCGAAAAACAACGACCTCAGAGCACCTTGCATCGATCACTCCGCAAAATAGGCATCCGACTCCGCCAGCAGGATCCGCGCTTCGTCCTGTGCCAGAGTATTGGTCAAAACCAGGCCGGGCACCTCGGGATCCGACTCGAGAACCTCCTCGAGCAGCCGGTCGTGCAGCTCACGGTCGAAGACCAGCCGAGCATACTCGCGCGCGAACAGAACCTTGGTCAGGAGATCCCGGCCTTTGGACAGCTCGATCGCCCGCTCGAAGTCGCGTCGCCCCTCCTCGGGCCGCCCACCGAGCGCCGGGGGAATGATGCTGTTGAGCACCCCCAGGTAGGTGAACGGCGCACCGTCCCCGTAACCCGGGTCGAGCGCCACGACACGCTTCATGATCGCCTCGACTCGCGCCTTGTCGGCGACCGCCACCCAGTCATCCCGGTTGGCTTCGACCCACGTCGCCCAGGCGGCCCCCGCGGTGTACAGCTGCTCGACGTGACGAGACTCGACACGGTCGATCAGGGCTTCGAATTCGTCGAACGGTCGTCGCCACGAGTCACAGGTCCGAGGTTCGACCGAGCACAACGCCGCGAAGCCGTACTGTTTCGCTCGATTGGCCAGCCGAGCGGCTCGGTCCGGTTCATCGACGAATGCCGACGTGTAGCTCGCGTAGAGCCTCGCGCCGGTCGTCAACAGCTCCGAACTATCCGGCCGATCGGCGATCAGCCCATCGATCATCAGCAGGTAGGCGGGTGCGCCCTCCCTGACAGTCTCCGGATCGTTCTGGTCGAGCACCGCGGACGTCAGCCCCCGCGACAGGTCGGCGGTTGCCGACGACATGATCGACGAGCAGCCCCCGAGCAACGTCCCGGACAGCAGAACGAGCGCGAGCACCGCCCCGTTACAGCTCGATCCGGTTCGTCGCACCGCGTCCTCCCTTGGCCGTTGAGATCTGCCGTTGACCGTCAGCGAGTGCCGATTGTAACCCATGCGGACAGCCGAACCGTGCCCCGGATCACCCAGGCCTGCGGCCGCGCTCCGGCAGCCGCTGGTCAGCCGCCAGTCGTGCCGAAACCGCCGCGCAGCGGCCCCGACGCCCCACTCGAACGGTGCAGAGTGACGCCGCTCGACGAGCTGCGACCCGGCAGATTGGTGATCACCGCCTGCCCGGTCCCCGGATCGGTCACCAGCCGCACCGGCGCCGCCCGGAAACCGGCGGAGAGCCGGTACGGTCGGCCGGTGTACAGCGTCAGGATTCTCGACACGTAATTTCGGGTCTCGCGATAGGGCGGGATGCCGCGATACTGCGCCACCGCCGCCTCGCCCGCGTTGTAGGCGGCGAGCGCGAGCTGCAGGTTGCCGCGGTACCGATCCACCAGCCGGGAAAACTCCTGCATCCCGCCGCGGATGTTCTGTTCCGGGTCGAAGGGGTTGCGGACTCCGAGGCGCGTCGCGGTGGCCGGCATGAGCTGCATCAGCCCCATGGCGCCCTTGTGGCTCACGGCCTCGGGGTCGTAGCCGGACTCCACCCGGATCATCGCGTCCATCAGCTTCGGATCGAGGCCGTGCTCCCGGCTCAGCTGATCGACCAGTTGCCGGACACCTCCGTTGGAGGATGCGACGGCGCTCGTGGTCGGCACGGAGGGGCCGGAGGCCGGCGCCGCCGTCGCCACAGCCAAGCACGCAGCACATGCGCAAAGACACCGCAGGTTCGCCACGTTACTATTATGCCAGACCTCCCCGAGAGGAGCGGAGACGACCGTGGAACAGCCGGCAAGACACGACCATCTCGAGAAGTTCGTCGACCGAATGACCGCAGCCGGCCTGCCGGACGCGGCGATCGCCGCGTTCCGCCTGCATTACCGACGCCTCGCCACCGGCGACCTGGGAACGCTCGGCCGGGATCGCATCGATCCGGTGGCAGAGCTGCCGGACACGGCGTCGATCGACGGCGCCGAGCCGCCGCGTGGGGCCGTCGAGCGGGCCGTCGTCATCAAGCTCAATGGCGGTCTCGGGACGAGCATGGGATTGGAGCGCGCCAAGTCTTTGATCGAGGTCCGGCGCGGCGCCACCTTCCTCGACCTCATCGCCCGCCAGGTGTTGGGGTTCCGGCGCCGCCACGGCAGCCACACGCCCCTGCTGCTCATGAACAGCTTCCGAACGGCGGAGGACAGCGCCGCCGCCCTCGCCGACCACCCCGGCCTCGCGGTCGACGACCTGCCACTCGGATTTTCCCAACACCGGGTGCCCAAGATCCTCGCCGACGACCTGTCCCCGGCGCGCTGGCCCGACGATCCCGAGCTCGAATGGTGCCCACCCGGCCACGGAGACGTCTACACCGCGCTCGTCACCTCCGGGCTGCTCGACGAGCTCCTCGACCGGGGTTTCGAGGTCGCCTTCATCTCCAACTCCGACAACTTGGGCGCGGTGCTCGACGTCGATCTGCTCGGCCACATGGTCGGCAGCGGAGCGGACTTCATGATGGAGGTCGCCGATCGAACACCGGCCGATCGCAAGGGCGGTCACCTCGCCCGGTTGAAGGACGGCCGCCTGGTGCTGCGGGAATCCGCCCAGTGCCCACCCGATGAACGGGACGAGTTTCAGGATATCGACCGGTACCGGTACTTCAACACGAACAACATCTGGGTCTCGTTGCCCGGCCTCGCCGAGCTCCTCGATCGCCACGGCGGTGTGCTCCCGCTCGACACCATCGTCAACCGGAAGACGGTCGACCCCCGCGACCCCTCGTCGCCCGACGTGATCCAGCTCGAGACCGCGATGGGGGCGGCGATCTCGTTGTTCGACCATGCCGTCGCGGTCCGCGTGCCGCGCACACGGTTCTCGCCGGTGAAGAACACCGACGATCTGCTCGGCGTCCGTTCTGACGCTTACCGACTGACCGGCGACGCCCGGGTCGTCCTCGCCGACGAACGGCGCTCGCCACCGACGATCACCCTCGACCGCGAGCACTTCAAGCTGCTCGACGACTTCGAGCGCCGTTTCCCGGCCGGGCCGCCGTCGCTCGTCCGTTGCCGGACTTTCGAGGTCGTGGGAAACGTCACCTTCGGCGCCGGCGTGACGGTCGAGGGCGATGTCACGGTACGCGGCGGCGAGCGCCCGAGTCGGATCCCGGACGGAGCGGTGCTGCGGAGCGAGCACCGGGCGTAGTGGGCGTCAACGTCCTCTTGTAACGGCTCCACGGCCACTGTACACTGCCGCCACCTGTCCACGCGGGAAGGAGCATCCCATGGGAATCAACAAGGTCATTCTTGTCGGCAATGTCGGTCGTGACCCGGAGGTCCGCGCCCTGCCGAGCGGCGTTCGTCTCGCCAAGTTCTCCCTCGCGACGACTGATCGCCGGTTCAAGGACGAGGACGGCAATCCGAGAACCGAGTGGCACAACCTGGTCGCGTGGCGAGGTCTGGCCGACGTCGTCGAGCAGTACGTCACCAAGGGCAAGCAGCTCTATATCGAGGGCCAGATCCGCACCAGGAGCTACGAGCAGGACGGTCAGAAAAAGTACTTCACCGAGATCCACATCGAGGAGATGGAGCTGCTCGGCGGCCGACCGTCATCGGGCGGCGGCTTCAATCAGCCCGGCCCGCCGGCCGACTACCCGGACGACAACGACGACGTCCCTTTCTGATCAGAACAGCGATTCCGTCCCACGCCCTCCCGCCCCGCAGGCGGGAGGTTTTTTACGTCGTCGCCAGGACGCTAACCCTTGACACAGGTTGAGCTTCCAGGTATGTTCGCAGTTCCTGCGGAGGGGAAGGAGGAGCGGATGATCAAGTCGGACCTCGTCGAACGGGTGATGGCGGCGACCGACCTGCCGAAACCGAAGGCCACCGATGCCGTCAATGCACTCTTCGAGGGCATGAAGGATGCCCTGCTGCGGGGCGACCGCATCGAGCTCCGGGGCTTCGGGGTCTTCCAGGTCAAGGACCGGAAACGCGGTATCGGCCGCAACCCGAAAACCGGCAAAGAGGTCGAGATTCCGCCCGGCAAGACCATCCGCTTCAAACCTGGAAAGTCCCTCCGTAACATGAGCTGAGCGTGAGCTCGCACGAGATCCACGGATCCACAGGCCCCGACGGCTCCGCCGCCGGGGCCTTTTCAATCTCGCCACCCGCGCCGTATCGGCCCCGCTGGTGGGTGCACGGCTTGCTCTTTTTCGTCACCCTGTGCACCGCAACCTTCATGGGAGCGATCTTCTACGGCTGGGTCCCCGCGTCCCTGTCCCGGCTCGGCTGGCTTCAGCTGGTGGTTCATCCGACCTTTGTCGCGGAAGGCCTCAAGTTCGCCGGCCCATTGCTCGCGATCCTGCTCGCGCACGAGATGGGACACTACGTCGCGGCCCGGCGGCACGGTCTCCTGACGACGCCCCCGTTCTTCATTCCGATGCCGATACCACTTCCGTTCAGTCCCGGGACCATGGGCGCGGTGATGCGCATCAAGCAACCGATCTGGACCCGAGCTCAGCTGCTCGACATCGGCGCCTGGGGACCGATCTCGGGCTTCGTTGTGACCGTGCCGGTGCTCCTGGTCGGGCTCGCCAACTCGCAGGTCCGGGAGTTCGCGGGCGCCGGGCCTCTGGTCTACTTCGCCGAGCCGATCCTGTTCAAGCTCGCCGCCCGAGGCCTGTTCTTCCCCGGGTTGTCCGGCACCGAGGACATCTACCTGCACCCGATGGCGTGGGCCGCGTGGTGGGGCATGCTGGTGACCGCGCTCAACATGCTTCCGTTCTTTCAGCTCGACGGCGGCCACGTCAACTACGCCCTGTTCGGTCCACGCCACCGCCGCTGGGCGCGCCCCTTGCTCGCCGTTCTCGTCGTGCTCGCGGCGTTCTGGCCGGGCTGGGCACTGTGGGCGGCGATTCTGGTCCTGGTCGGACCGGAGCACCCCAGAATCCCGGATGAAAGGACACCTCTCGATCCGCATCGCAGGGCGATCGGTTGGCTCGCGCTGGCGATCTTCGTCCTGTGCTTCACGCCCGCACCGATCCAGCTTTGGTGAATCGGTACCATAGGACGCCATGAGTGTGACCGACCTCGACCGGACCGTCGACGACCTGCTCGACCGGCTCGGCGCCTCCTTCAGGCTCGACCGACGGATCGGCGATCGTCCGCTCGGCGAGCTCTTCGAGTCGACGATCCGCCATGCGGCCGGCGTTGCGTCGGTCGACTTCAGCCGGCTCGGTGATCCCGCCGAGCTGCACCGCAGCGCCGACGGCATCATGCACTTCTTCTACCGGCCGCATCTTTTTCCCGACATGGACGACGCGCTCCGACTCGGTCACCTGGTTCAGTTCGATCTGCTGCCGCGGGAGCTCCCGGACCGGTCGCCGGTCGAGGCTGCCGCCATGCTCGAGTCCTACTGTCACCTGTCCGGTGATCTTTTCGGTTGGCAGTCCGTGGCCGACACCACGTTGACCGCCTGGATGCTCGATGTCTCCGGCCACGGCGTGCGCGCCGGGTTCGGCGCCGTCGTGATGAAGCTCATTCTGGCCGACATCGATCCGACCCTACCGCTGTCGGATCTCGCCAAACAGGTCGAGCGGAGGTTTCTCGAGCTGCGACACCCGGACGACCGAGCCACCCTGTACGCGACCGGCGTGTTTCTCCGACTCGGCGACGACGGCCGTACCGAGTACCTGTCGGCCGGTCACCCGCCGCTGCTGGTCCGACGGTCCGACGGCCGCGTCGAAGAGCACGAGGCGACCTCGGTGCCGCTCGTTCTGCTGCCCGACATCGACGCCGGGTCGCGCTCGATCACGCTGGGGCCGACCGACACCCTGTTGGTCTTCACCGACGGGCTGATCGAGCTCGCCGGCCCCGAAGGACAACCGTTCGGTCTGGAGCGCACCTCCGACGTGCTCGGCGCAACCCCCGGCGATCCGATCGACGTGATCGAAGCGTTGGCCGGCGCCGTCGCCGACTACCACGATCTCGATCGCCTGGACGACGACCTGAGCCTGCTCGCGATGCGGCGACGGACCTGAGGGCTCGATCGACCTCGTGACCAGACACAAAACGCGGGGGGCTCGAGCCCCCCGCGCCACTGTCGAGTCGGCCTGTTCGCTACTGAGGCAGGACCGTCGTCGGGTCGGACGTCATGTTGTCGAGCACCGAGCCGTAGGCGGCAAACGCCGCACCCTCGGTCTCGGTCCAGACATCGATGTACCCACCCTCGACCGGCGCCTCGGCGCCGAACACCTGGTTGAGCTGCACGTTGCCCCAGGCGGGCAGGTCGGCCATGGACTCATCGACCATCGTGCCGTCCGCGGTGTAGCGGCGCCACTGGATGGTCATCGGCTCGCCGGTCCCGTTGAGGATACCGATGTTGGAGCGGAACTCGTCGGTCTCGGTGAAGAACAGGATCCGCTTCATGGTGTCTGCCGGAATCAGCTCGTCCGCCGGGATGCCCGGGATAGCCTGGCCGAAGGTCCCCTCGTCGCTGACGTTGAAGGTGCGCGAGAAGAACAGCAGGTCCTGGCTGTCCGACAGGAATGCCACCGCGCCGAGCGCGTCGGTGCCGTCGGGCACGCCGAAGACCGTCCCCAGCACATCCTTCCAACGAGTCGTCTCACCCGGCTCGATCGTCACCTCGGCGCTCATCGCCGGCTCGGAGTTGTCCTCGCCACGCGGCAGCCACAGCACCTTGTAGGTGGCGGTCGCGTCACCGGCGTTGTTGACGTCGATGTCGGTCACGAAGAAGGAGTCGCCGACGCCGTCCGCGCGCGCGACTGCGGGCACGAAGTAGAAGTTGTCGAGCGCGCCGATGTCGGCGACCAGGCCCGTGGCGACAGCGGTGTAGACACCACCGTCGTCGACCGTGACACCGGACAGCGCGAGGGCGACGTCACTGGTACCGGCGATGCGGGCCTCGAGATCGTAAGTACCGGCAGGCACCGGCAGATACTCGGAAAACTCCTGAAACGCCACGTTCGAGATCAATACCGGACCGCCGTCCGCGACGGCGATGTCCACGGCCGGCGCGTCGGGCGAGGCGTGGAGGAATCGGACCCACGCGTTGCCGGCCGCCGGAGTCGAACCGTCCGCGGTCAGGATGACCGGGGTGATGTTCGCGAGCAGATCGGTCGCGACCACGAGGTAGTCGGTGGCGGCCATCAGCTCGAGATCGGCCTCGATGACGACCGGCTCGGTCAGACCGGTCGGGACGACCTTCACGTTGTAGTTTCCAGCAGGAACTTCGGCGAAGTCGGTCGAGCCTTCGAAGGCCACATTCGAGAACACCACGTTGTCGTCGACCAGAATGTCGACAGCGGGTGCGTCGGGCGAGGCGTGCAGCACCTTGACGCGCGCTCCACCCATGTTGCCCGCCGGATCGTCGTCCAGGATCACCGCGTTGAGCGGCGTCGCAGCGTCGATCGACGGCGTCAGTCCAAGCATCGCAATCCCAGCGATCAGTACACAAGCTTTCCGAATCATTTTCTTCCCCTTTCACAGGCCC
>JASFPU010000032.1:0-12013 GCA_050115855.1 Holophagae bacterium | reverse complement strand
GTTGACGACGATGCCCATCAGGATGAGCAGCCCGATTTGGGCCATCAGGTTGAACGGGGTGCCGGTTGCGGCGAGCATCCAGGCGGTGCCCGGCAGCGCGAAGGGAATGGCGAAGAGGATCGCGAACGGCCGGGTCAGCGACTCGAAGAGCGACGCCATGACCAGGTAGACGAGGATCAGGGCGAGCATGAAGTTGACACCCATCTCCGCGCTCTCGTTGGCCTGTTCGACGATCCGGTCGTTCCAGCTCCACGAGTAGCCCGCCGGCAGGTGGAACGAGTTCATCATCTTCTCGATCGCGCTCTGCGTCGCTGCCCAGTCGTCGCCGTCGTAGGTACCCCGAACCGCGACCCGGACCTTGCGGTTCTCGCGCTCGATCTCGCGCGGCCGTTCAATGACCTCGAAGCTGGCGACGTCACCGAGCAGCACCGGTTTGCCGCCGGCCGAAGCGATCGGGATCTGACGGAGGTCGTCGAGCCGCTGCCGGTCTTCCATGCGCAGCGCGAGCCAGGTGACGATCTCGCGGTCGCCGGCGTTGAACCGGTCGAGCCGGGCGCCGCCCAGGCTGAAGGCAAGCATCTGGGTGATGTCGGCCGTGGTCCGGCCGAGCTCGGCGACCCGTTCCCGATCGATGGCGACCTGAACCTCGCGACGCCCGGTCGAGCGCGGTCGGGACACGTCCTCGACGCCGTCCATGGTGCCGATCCGGCGCGCGGCCTCGTCGGCGAGCCGGTACAGCGTCGTCGTGTCCTGGCCGAACAGCTTGACCGCGAAGTAGGTGGTGGACCCGCCCTCGTTGGCCTCCTCCTCGAACACCACCCGGACCCCGGGGATCTCGGGCAGGCCGTCGCGGATCGCGACGCGCAGCTCCTTCATCTCGTCGTCGGACAGGTCGTCGCGGTTGAAGGTGATGGTCGTGCCGGCCTCGTTCTCGGCGTAGTACGAGTACACGGTGTCGATCATGAACTCGTTGGCGTGCGCGTCGAGGTAGGCCTCGATCTGCTTGACCGCCGCCTCGGACTGCGACTTGTAGCTGAAGTCGTCGAACTCGTACGACATGTACAGCCGCTTGTTGAGGGTGCCCGAGAAGATTGCCGATTCGACCCAGCCGGCGAAGAACGGCAGCAGCCCCACGCCGAGGCCGAGGATCAACAGGAAGAAGGTCTTGATGCGATGGTGGAGCGTCCAGCGCAGCACGTGGACGTAGCGGTCCTCGAGCCACTCGATCAGCCGGTTGCGGCCGTTGGTCTTCACCTTCAGCAGGTGGGCCGACATGAGGGGGATCAGGGTCAGGGACGAGAACAGCGAGCAGCCGAGGGCGATCGAGATCGTGACCCCGACCTCCTTGAGCCAGGTCGTCATCTCGGTTCCGGAGCCGATGACCAGGGGGAGGAACACGATCAGCGTGGTCGCGGTCGAGGCGGTGACCGCCATCAGTACCTGGCCGGCGCCGTCGAGCGCCGCGCGGCGCCGATCGCCCTCGTCGCGCATCCGCCGGTCGATGGACTCGAGCACGACGATGGCGTTGTCGACCAGCATGCCGACCGCGAGCATGAGACCCATCATGGACAGGATGTTGAGGCTCGAGCCCATGAAGTACATGACGCCGCAGGTCGCGATGATGGAGAACGGAATCGACAGCGCGACGATCACCGTCGAGTCGATCCGGCGCAGGAAGAACCACAGGCTGAGCGTGGCGAGCAGCGCGCCGGTCAGGCCGGCCTTCTTGAGGCCGTCGATGCCCGACGTGATCTCCTCGCCCTGGTCCTGCCAGACCCAGAGCTGGATGCCCTTGAGCAGCGGATCGTTGTTGATGTCCTGCTCGACGACGCGGTTGACCTCGCGGACGACCTCGACGGTGTTGGCGGTCGACTCCTTGTAGACGTCGAGCGCGACGGCGTACTTGCCGTCCAGGTGCCGGCCGAAGGTCAGCGGCGGCTCCTCGTACGTGATCTCCGCGACCTCGCCGAGGCGCAGTCCGTGCTCGTCGATGACCAGATCCTCGAGCGCGTCAATGGAGTCGAAGGAACCGAGCGCGCGGACCGTGTAGCGCAGACCGCCCGACGAGGCGCGGCCGAGCACCATGTTCGACGACACGCTCTCGAGCAGCCGGGCGAGCCGGCCGACGTCCACCGAGTGCTCCTTGACCTTGTCGAGGATCAGGTCGACGTACAGCTCGCGTGGCTCGACGCCGTTGAGGTCGACCCGTGCGACACCGTCGATCCGGCGCAGCGGGTTGAGGATGCGGGCCTCGAGCAGCTCGAAGTTCTGCGACAGATCGACGCCCTCGGCGGCGATCCGGCCCTGGACGACCGGAATGTCGTTGGTGTTGAAGCTGAAGATCAGGATCGGTCCGATGTCGGCCGGCAGCGTCGGCTCGACCTGGTCCATCTTCTCGGACACCTTCATGCGGACGACGTCGATGTCCTCGCCCCAGGTGAACTCCATGAAGAAGCGGGCGCCGTCGGCATCGGTTGTCGAGTTGAGCTTCTTGACCCCAGACAGGGTCGACAGCGTCTCCTCGACCGGTTTGGTGATCTCCCGCTCGATCTGTTGCGGGTGGGAGTTGGGGTAGGGGATCTGGACGAACATGAACGGCGCGTCGAGCGTCGGCAGGAAGGCGAGCGGCAGTTTGACGAAGGCGATGGCGCCGACCAGCAGGATGCTGATCAGGATCATCGCCGTGGTGATCGGCCGGCGGACGGCGAGGTTCGGCAGGTTCACGAGGACCTCCCGCGGTCGTCACAACCACGAAGACACGAAGACACCAAGGGAGTCACAAAGGGACTTCTTTGTGTTCTTCTTTGTGCCTTGGTGCCTTTGTGGTTGCGACGGTGTGAGGGCGTTTTCGTCATCAGACAGCCCTCCCGTCGCCTGGTTGGACGCGCTCGACGGCGACCTGGAGGAGCCGGAACGGTCCGCCAGTGGCCCGGTCGGGCTCGTCGACGGTGCGCATGACCTGACCGCCGGCGAGCAGCGAGTAGACCACCGGGATCACGATCAGGGTCAGCGCGGTGGCCACCGTCAGGCCGCCGATGACGGTGATCGCGAGAGGCGCCCGGAGCTCGGCGCCCTCGCCGAGCCCGAGCGCCATCGGCATGAGGCCGAAGATGGTGGTCGCCGAGGTCATGAGGATCGGCCTCAGGCGCGCCAGGCCGGCGTCGGTGAGCGCCTCGTCGAGGGCAGCGCCGGCGCGGCGGCGCTGGTTGACCGCGTCGATCAGGACGATGGCGTTGTTGACGACGATGCCGGCGAGCATCACGGCGCCGATGATCGCGACGACGTTGATCGTGTTGCCGGTGACGGCGAGCGCGAGAATCACCCCGATGGCGCCGAGCGGCAGCGTGAAGACGATGACGAACGGGTGGAGGAACGACTCGAACTGGGACGCCATGACCAGGTAGACGAGAAAGATCGCCAGCCCCATGGCGAGCGCCAGCGACCGGAAGCTGTGCTGCAGCTCCTCCTCCTGGCCGCTCAGAGCCGCCGTCACGCCGGCCGGAAAGGTCAGAGTGGCGAGTGCGGTGCGGACGTCCGCCGCGACGGCCCCCATGTCGCGGCCGGCCAGGTTGCCGCCGACCACGGCTGCCCGCTTCTGGCCGATGCGGCGGATCTCGGTCGGGCCCTCGGTGAGCTCGATGTCGGCGACCGACTTGAGGAAGATCGGCCGACCGGCGACGTGACCGACGATGAGCTCGTGGATGTCGTCGACCCTCGCGTCGGTCTGGTCGAGGGCGCGGACCCGGATGTCGATCTCGCGGTCGCCCTCGGTGAAGCGGGTGGCGACCTCGCCCTGGACCTTGGTCCGGACCGTCCGCGCGACGGTCGCAAGATCGAGACCAAGGCGCGCCAGCTTGCTGCGGTCGAACCGCACCCGGACCTCCGGGTTGCCCATCTCGGCCGAGCTTCTCAGATCGACCAGGCCCGGCACCCCGCGCAGCGCCTCGGTGACCCGGAGCGCCGCGTCGTACAGCTCGTCGAGCGAGTCCGAGTAGATCTCGACCTCGATCGGCGTCCGGAACGAGAAAAACGTCGTCCGCTCGAAGTCGAAGCTCAGGTCCGTGGTGTCGGCGAGCGCCGACCGCAGCCGTGCGATCACGACCTCCTCGTCGTCAGGTCCGGACCCCGGACGCATCCGGACCTGGATGCGGGCGGTGTTCTCGCCCTCGGTGCCGGTCGCGGCGAGTGACAGACCGGCGCCGCCGGCGATCGACGAGAACGACTCGACCGTCGGGTCGTCCTCGAGCAGGTCCGACAGCGACGCGACGAAGCGGTCCGTGACGTCGAGCGGTGTGCCCTCGGGCAGCTGGATCTTGAACGAGAACTCGCCTTGGGCGAACGGTGGGATGAGGTCGACACCCAGCCCCGGCACCAGCGCGATCGCGCCGGCGAACGCAGCGGCTGCACACACCACGACCGCCAGCCGGTGATCGAGGGCGGTGCGCAGGAGCCGCGGGTAGGCGGCGGCCAGAGCGGCCATCGTCCGGTCGAAGACGGCGGTGATCGGACGCGCGACGAACGCGAGCGCCGACGTCAGCCCGCCGAGGGCCAGGCGCACCCAGCGCAGCACGAAGGTGGGGGTCGTGACGAGCACGAACCGTCCGGCTCGGCGCACCCGGCCGCCGGGCTCCGGCGTGGCCGCGTCACCCCCGTTTGCCGGTCGCGCCGACGCCGCCACCATCATCGGGATCAAGGTCAGCGACACCGCGAGTGCGGCGAGCAGCGAGAACGACACGGTGAGCGCCTGGTCGCGGAACAGCTGAGCGGCGACGCCCTCGAGAAAGACCACGGGCAGGAACACCGCGACCGTGGTCAGAGTCGACGCGATCACCGCGTGGCCGACCTCGGACGCCCCCTCGCGCGCGGCCGTCGTGTCGTCGTCGCCGGCCTCGCGCCGTTTGACGATGGCCTCCAGGACGACGATCGCCGAGTCGACCAGCATGCCGACACCGAGCGCCAGACCTCCGAGGGACATGATGTTGAGGCTGGTCCCGGTGCGGTACATCAGGAAGAACGTCGCCACCACAGAGATCGGAATCGAGACCGCGATGATCGCGGTGGTGCGCAGGTTCTTGAGGAAGAGCAGCAGCACCAGCACGGCGACGATGCCGCCGATCAGAGCGTTGGACAGCACCTCGCGGATCGACGCCTCGATGAACCGGCTCTGGTCGGCGCCCGACGCGATCGAGACGTTGTCAGGGAGCTCGCTTTGAATCCGGTCGAGTCGGGCACGGACCGAGCGCGCCACCTTGACCGTGTTCGCGTCACCTTCCTTGTAGACCGCGAGCTCGACCGCCTCGTCGCCGTCGAAGCGGGTGATGACCTCCCGCTGGCGGTGGCCGCGGGTCACCTCCGCCACGTCGTCCACGGTGACCTGGCGCCCGTCCCTGGTCAGCAGCACGGTGCGCCGGATGTCGTCGAGGTCGCGGAACTCGTTGCGGGCGCGCACCAGATAGCGCGCCTCGGCCTCGTACAGGCTGCCGCCGGCCTGGTTCAGGTTCTCGGCGAGCAGGCGCGCGTTGACCTCGTCGACCGACAGGCCGAGCAGGGCCAGACGACCCTCGTCGATGCGGACCTGGATCTCCTCCTCGTAGCCGCCGTGGACCTTGATGGCAGCCACCCCCTCGGTCGACTCCAGGTCCTTCTTGATCAGCTCCTCGGCTGTGTACCGCAGCTGGTACAGGCTGTCGCCGCCGGTCAGGTAGAGCCGGATCACCGGGTCGTTGGACGGGTCGAAGCGGAGCAGCACCGGACGCTCGGCCGACCTCGGCAGTGCCGCGAGGTCGAGCTTCTGTCGCACGTCGAGGGCGGCGAAGTCCATGTCCCGCCCCCAGCCGAACTCCAGGGTGACCTGTGAGATGCCCGGCCGCGACACCGAGGTCAGGCGTTGGACGCCGCCGGCGATGCCGACCAGCTCTTCGATCGGACGGGTGACCAGCGCCTCGACCTCGCCCGGTGCCGCGCCCGGCAGCCGGGTCTCGACGGTCAGGCTCGGGTACGACAGATCGGGCATCAGGTTGACCGGCAGGCGGGTGAACGCCACGGTGCCGAACAGCAGCAACGCCACCGCGGCCATGGACACCGTCACCCGACGGCGGAGCGAGAAGTCGACGATGCGCATACCTTCCCCCAAAGTGCCACGCCCCACTGGAGCGGTTTCGAGTCCTACTATCCGATTGGGAAGGTATTAGCTGTTAGGTGTTAGGTCGTAGCCCATCGCAGGTTCTGACGCTGCGGTGCAGGTTCCAACAATGCCTGAAAACCTAATACCTAATACCTAATACCACCTACAGGATCTTGATCTTCTGACCGTCGTCGAGGCCGCCCTGGCCCGCGGTGACGACCGCATCGCCTGCCGATACGCCGGTCAACACCTCGACCCGATCGCCCTCCTCGATTCCGAGGGTCACGGCGCGCTTGACCGCCGCGCCGTCGGCGGCGACGAAGACGTGGGCCTCGCGCAGCTCGCGGATCACCGACTCCCGCGGCACGAGCAGCGCCGCCTCGTGTCGTTCGCGGACGATGCCGATGCTGACGAAGGCGCCCGGCCGAACCTCGGGCGGCGGGTCGACCGCCTCGACCGTGACCTTTACCGTGCCGGTCGCGGTGTCGACCACCGGCGCGAGCTGGCGGATGCGGCCGGCGAACGCGAGCGCAGTGTCGGCGGCCGGGGTGATTCGCACCTCACGGCCCACCTCGAGCTCGACGACGTCGTTTTCGGGGAGGTAGATGCGCGCGATCAGTGGGTCGTAGTCGGCCACCGTGAACAGCTCGTCGCCGGGCCGAAGATGTTGGCCGAGCGTGATGAAGCGTTCGGTGACCCGTGCATCGAACGGGGCGCGGATGATCGTCTTCGCGAGCCGCCACTCCGCCTCGGCGACCTCCTGTTGGGCGACCTCGAAGTCCATGGTCAGCTTGTCGAACGCTTCAGACGAGATCAGACCCTGCTGGTAGGACTCGCGCGCCCGGTCGAGGGCGGCCTTGGCGTTGCTCGCTTTGAGTTCGACCTTGGACTTGGCGATCTTCGCCTCGTCCTGGTCGAGCACCGCGAGGACCTGGCCGCGCAATACCCGGTCGCCCTCCTCGACGTCGAGCCGGACGACCCGACCCTCGGCCTCGGCGAGGACCTTGACCTGGTCCTCCGCGACCAGGTTGGCGGTGGCGGTGATGTACGACGAGATGTCACCGGTAGCGACCTCGGCCACCTCAACCGGTACGGGGAGCTCCCCATCGTCCTCGCCTTCGGCGGCGTCGTCGGCCGTCGACTCGGCCGGCTGGTCGCTGTCGTTGGTCTCGGCGGCGTTGGACTTCGCCGCGCCGTCCGACGTCTGAGCGCTGACCCAGATCACCGCCCCGGTCACGATGACGAGCAGCGCGATCAGGCTGATGATGCGGAATCGCTTGCGGGTTTTCTCGGTCATGGTGCCTCCCCGTGCACACTTGATTAAACGCAACCGAGTCGATTTGGTTAACGGGAAAGCACGAATTTGGTTCTGGTCAGCGGCTCACGACCAGCAGACGTTCCTCGGTCAGCTCGCGGTAGGTGTAGGCCGGACCTTCCCGGCCGACGCCCGAGGCCTTGACGCCGCCGTACGGCATCGGGTCGGTGCGCCAGGTCGGAACATCGCCCTGAATGATGCCGCCGACCTTGATCTTGTCCCAGGCCTCCTGGATCCGGCCGACGTCGGAGGTGAAGATGCCGGCCTGCAGGCCGTAACGGGAGTCGTTGACCATGTTGATCGCCTGGGCCAGGTCCTCGTACGGGTCGAGACAGGCGACCGGCCCGAACACCTCGTCGGCGACCACCGGCTCGTCGGGAGGCGCCTCCTCGATCAGCGCCGGCGAGATGACGTTGCCGTCGCGTGCACCGCCGGTGAGCAGGCGGCCGCCGGCAGCCACTGCGCGCTCGATCCACTCGGCGACCCGATCGGCGTTGGCCTCGTCAATGAGCGGACCGCACACCGTCGCCGAATCCGAGGGATCGCCGGAGCGGATCGCCTCGGCGGCTTCGACGAGCTCCCGACGGAGGGCGACGTAGATGTCCTCGTGGGCGAGCACACGTTGCACGGCGATGCACGACTGACCTGCGTAACCGTAGGCCGCACCGGCGATTTTCTTCGCGATCGAGGCGAGGTCGCCGGCGTCGGGTTCGACCACCACCGCGGCGTTGCCGCCGAGCTCGAGGGTGACTCGACGTCGCCACGCGATCTCCTTGAGGTGCCATCCGACATCCATCGAGCCGGTGAAGGTGAGCGCTGCGAATCGATCGTCGGTCGCGAGCTGCTCCGCGTCGCTTCCTTTCGACGGCAGCACGGACAGTGCGCCTGCCGGCAGCCCGGCGTCGACGAGCAGCTCGGCGAGCCGGAGCGCCGGGCTCGGCGTCTGACTCGCCGGCTTGAGGACAACCGGGCAGCCGGCGGCGATCGCGGGTGCCAGCTTGTGGGCGACCAGGTTGAGCGGGAAGTTGAACGGCGTGATGGCGAGCACCGGACCGATCGGAACGCGCCGGACGAGTCCGAGCCGACCGTGTCCCGAGGCGTAGCCGGCAAGGTCCCTCGCCTCGACCTCGGGGTGGCGGGCGACTGCGGCGGCCTCGGTCAACGTGTCGGCACAACGGTCCGCCTCGACGAGCGCCAGCGTGATCGGCTTGCCCGCCTCCTGGCTGATCGTGTCCGCGAGCTCCTCCCGGTGCTCCGCGACCAACGCCGCCGCACCTTCGAGAATGGCGGCACGTTCGGACGGCGGGATCGCGGCGACCGCGTCGGCACTGCGGACGGCCGCCGCAGCCGCCTCGTCGAGCAGCGCCGGACCACCGCGGGCCACCCGGGCGACCGCGTGGCCGTCGTAGGGCGAGCGAACCGTGAGCGTGTCATCGCCGTCGCGCCACTGGCCATTGATCAAGAGCTGCATCTCACGCATGGGGAAACCTCCGCGCGCCATGGTAGCAGCGGCGACCGACGCCGAGCCGGCCGTGGAACCGGCTGTCGATCCCTCCGCCAGCTGCACAGCTCGGAGACGGACTGTCGGCGAATTCGCGAGTGGCAAGACCAATTGACAGAACTGGAAGAGATCGAAGCAGCCACGTTTTGAACACGTAACGCATTTAATTTATACCAATAAAATCATTTGTTCTATTTTGTCGGTATCTACGAGTCGGCTGGACTATTAATTTTGGCTTGACAAATATGGGAGCAGAGGGCTAGTATTTTTCAAGTGGTAAGACCAATTGAGCCTCGCCGCGCGTCGGGACCGGACACCGAGACGTCGGGGATATCGCGAGCTGGGAACCAAGAGCGTCCGGTCGCGGCCGATCTGGTGGTCAGCTACATCCGGCGCCTGATCGAGTCGGGTGACATTCGTGCCGGCGACCGGTTGCCGCCCGAGCGCGAGCTGGCGACCCTGATCGGGGTCAGTCGGCCGAGCGTCCGTGCCGGTCTCCAGTCGCTGGCGGCCGTCGGAGCCGTCGAGTCACGGCGCGGCGCCGGCACTTTCGTCAGCTCCGGGCCGCCGCTGCTCGAGAGCAACCCGCTGCCGCTGTTCGCGGCGCTCCACGGGATCGGTGACGGCTCGGTGTACGAAGCTCGCCGGGTGCTCGAGATCGACCTCGCCGGGCTGGCGGCACGGCGTGCCACGGACCAGCAGATCGTCGCCATCTCGGACGAGATCATGGAGATGCTCGCGGCCCGGAACGACCCGCAGCGGTTTCTGGTCTACGACATCCGGTTCCACCGGGCGGTGGCGCTGGCGGCCGGCAACCCGCTGCTCTTCGCACTGCTCGAGATGGTGGCGGAGCTGTTCTACGACCAACGCCGCCAGACCGTCTACCGCTGGCGGGGAGCCGACGAGGCGTCGGACCAGCACCGGAGGATCTATCAGGCGATCCGGGACCGTGACCCGCAGCGGGCCAGGGCCGAGATGGACGCCCACCTGAGCTGGGCCGAGCGGGTGCAACAGCAGGAGACGGTGCAGGGGGGCGGCGGGAGCGATCCCGACTCGCTCGTCGGTCCGGCGTGACATCGGTCCGGGAGTGACCATGAGTCTTCGAGAGAACCTGTTGGAGCTGATCCGGCGCCCCTCCGGCGGTGCCGATCGTCGGACGCTCGAGATCGGCGGCCGATCGCTCGCCCTGTACCCGAGATCCCCGGTGCCGGTCGGCGGCGAAGCTCTGCTGTTCATGGGGCACGGCACGCCCGGCCGGAGGCTGTATGTCGTGGCGCCGCTCGGCGATCCGGTCGCGGCCCGGTTCGAGGGCACGTGCTTGCGCTGGGCGGCCGAGGACGACGATCAGGTGCGACGCTGCCGACTGAGTCCGGCCAACGCGTCCACCGTCCGCGAGCTGCTCGAATGGAGCCGGCCCCGGCCGATCGGGCTGGCGAGGTCGTTCGGTCTCGGTGACCGGCTCGGGGTGGCCGGTCCGGCTCACCTGCGGGCGATGCGTTCGAGCGGTTTCGAGGTGGTGCTCGCGCAGCAGTCCATCCGCGAGCTCGAGCGCACCGAACGGACCCCCGACGAGGTCGTGGACGCCGCGACCTGGGCGGTGCTGCAGGAGGGGTGGCGCACGGGCTTCGGCGCCGATGCCGATCATCTGAAGACGACCGCTGACGTCAACCGGATGGCCGCCGCCGGATTCACGATGTTCACCATCGATCCCGGCGACCACGTCGTCGACGCGGCGGACGCCATGACCGCGGCCGAGCTCGAGCGGGCGCTGGACGCGGTGACGTGGGACGGGCTCGAGACGACGCGGGCCGAGGCGATCGCGCGATACGACGGCGGCACCTTCCGGGTCGCCGCAGACCTCGAGCTCAGCCCCGATGCCGGTGAGGTCCGCCGGGCCTGGGTGAAGTACGGCGCCGCTCTGGCCCACACCGCAGCGATGTCACGCCACATCGCCGCAACGCTGGGCGATCGTCCGTTCGAGGTCGAGGTGTCGGTCGACGAGACCGCCTCGGTGACCTCTCCATTCGAGCACTTCCTGGTCGCCTCCGAGCTGGCGCGGCTCGGGGTGAACTGGATCGGCCTCGCGCCGCGCTTCGTCGGGTCGTTCGAGAAGGGGATTGACTTCCGCGGCGACCTCGATCTGTTCCGGCGCGAGTACCGAAAGCACCTCGCCATCGCCGAGGCGCTCGGGCCCTACAAGATCAGCATCCACTCGGGCAGCGACAAGTTCTCGGTCTACAGAGAGATCGGTCGCCTCGGCGGGGACCGGGTCCACGTCAAGACCGCCGGCACGAGCTACCTCGAGGCGCTGCGGACCGTCGCCGAGTGCGAGCCCCGTCTGTTCCGCGAGGTGCTCGACGTCGCGCGCTCGCTGTACGAGGAGGAGCGCCGCACCTACCACGTCTCGGCCGATCTCGATCGGCTGCCCCCGGCCGTCGGGCTCGACGACGCCGATCTGGCGTCTCTGCTCGACAACGACGACGCCCGCCAGGTGCTCCACGTGACCTTCGGCCGCGTCCTCACCGAGCGCGCGGCCGACGGCCGCAGCCGGTTCCGAAGCCGGATCCTGGCCTGCCTCGACGACAACGAGGCGGTTCACGACGGACACCTGGTGCGGCACTTCCGCCGCCACATCGAGCCGTTCGGACCGAGAGGGGATGCCGCATGAGCTATCTCGACGAGCTGTTCTCACTCGACGGCAAGGTCGCGGTCGCGGTCGGCGCCGCGGGAGTCCTCGGCGGAGCGATGGCCGAGGCGCTCGGCCGTGCTGGCGCTCGGGTGGCGATCCTCGACGTCGACGGCGATGCCGCCTCGGCGCGGGCCGGGGCGATTGCCGGCGCTGCCGGCGTCGACGCTTTCGGCCTCGGAGTCGATGCGACCCGCGAGCCGGAGCTCAAGGACGCCCTCGACCGCGTGGTCACCGAATGGGGCCGGGTCGACGTGCTGCTCAATGCGCCGGGCATCAACTCGGCGACGCCGGTGCTCGAGATCGAGCGCGACGAGTGGGACAGAATCCTCGCGGTCAATCTCACCAGCTTCTTCCTCGCCAGCCGGGTGTTCGGCGGCCGGATGG
>JASFPU010000031.1:0-12139 GCA_050115855.1 Holophagae bacterium | reverse complement strand
AGTGGTGGCGCGCAGCTCGCGCGCGAGCTCGACCATCGCGTCGATGCCGGCGCCGCAGTTGGCGCCGATCAGATCGGCGCCGGCGTCAATCAACCCCACGCAGGCCTGTTCGACCGACACCCCCATCGTCGTGAAGAAACCACGGGGCGTGTGATTGAAGGTCATGGTCGCGATGACCGGCATCGACGCGTCGACGGCGCGTGCCGCGTCGATCGCGAGGCACGCCTCCGCGAGGTCCATCATGGTCTCGATACAGATGACATCAGCGCCGGCGGCCGCGAGGGCGCCGATTTGCCGATCGAAGCCGGCCCGGATCGCGCCCGGATCGGCGTCTCCGACGGGGGCGAGGATGGCGCCGGTCGGGCCGACCGATCCCGAGACGAGAGCGCGGCCTCGGGCAACCTCGCAAACCGCGGCAACAGCCGCCCGGTTGATCTCCTCCGCACGATCGTCGAGACCGTGGCGGCCGAGCGCGATCGGAGATCCGCCGAAGGTGTTGGTGGTGATGAGCTCGGCTCCCGCCTCGAGGTACGCTTCGGCGATGTCGGTCAGCAGGCCTGGCCGGTTGAGGCCGACCAGCTCGAAGCAGTCGCCCGGTCTGACACCCCGGTCCATGAGCTGCGTCCCCCACGCGCCGTCGCCGCACAGCGACTCACCACTCGCCACCCGTTCGAGCAGGCCGTCGACCATGGTCAGGCCACCCCGGTGAGCGCTTTGACGACCTGGACGGCCCCGGCTGCATCGTAGCTGTGGCCGTCGGCGCCGATCTCGTCGGCGTAATCCTGGGTCACGGGTGCACCGCCGACGATGACCTTCAGGTCGCCGTTCTGGCTCTGCCGTCGCACGAGCTCGATGACATCGGGCATCGCGGTCATCGTCGTGGTGAGCAACGCCGACAGACCGATGACGTCGGCACGTTCGACCAACGCGGTCTCGACGAAGGCTTCCGGCGCCACCCCCGTGCCGAGATCGACAACCCGGAATCCGGCGCCCTCGAGCATGGTCCCGACGAGGTTCTTGCCGATGTCGTGGACATCACCGCGGACCGTGCCGAGGACCACGGTGCCGCGAGTCGGTGCGGTGCCGTCGGCGAGCAACGGTTTGACCAGGTCCATGCCCGCCTTCATGGCGCGGGCAGCGAGGAGCACCTCGGGGAGGAAGATCTCGTGTGCGCCGAATTGTCGGCCGATGACGTCCATTCCTGCCAGCAGACCCCGGTCTAGGATGTCACGTGCCGGAAGGTCGGCGTCGACCGCCCGCCGCGTAAGGTCGGCCACCGTGACGTGATCGCCGCGCTGCAGCGCCTCGCTGATTTCCTTCAGAAGCTCCACGGTCGTCCTTTCAGGGGGTCGCCGGAAGATCGGATTCGGCCGGCCCCGGAGACGAGCGCCGACCGGTGATCGGACTGCGCTCGGATCCGAAGATACAACGAATCGTCGGGAAACGGGCCTTACTGACGAGTCGTCGTTCGGCGTCCGGACTGGCTCGAGTGGCGAAGCCGGCGCGGCAACTTCGGCGGGACGCTGCCGAGATCGGGTACCCTGGCGTCGCGATTGCTGACGCGATCGAGCGGGAAGAAGTCATGGGAGATTCCGACGCACGGAGCTGGATGAGCTGTCTGGGCTGGGGTTGTCTTGCCTTGGTGGTCGTCGCCCTGCTCGGCATCGGCGCCTGTGTCGCGGTTGTCTATCGGGGCAGCACTGCGGCCCACGACGTCGCTGATGGGTATCTCGAGGCGGTTGCGGACGGTCGATTCGAGGACGCGTTCGCACTGCTCGGCCCGGACTTCACCGACGATCGAGACCTGGCCACGTTCGTCGACTTCGAGCATGCCAACCGAGAGACGATCGGGGCGTGCGGAGGCTGGCGACGGATCGGCACCTCTCTCAACCGTGAAAACGATCGAACGGCGGCCGATCTCCGGTACGTCGCCGACTGCGAGCGCGGGTCCGTCGAGGTCCGTTTCCTGATCGAAAAGATCGACGGAACGTGGATGATCCAGGACATCCACTATCGAGAGCCCGGGGCACCCGAGGCGATACCGGTCTGTCCGTCGTGCGGGGCAGTGCTCCCCCAGGGAGCACGGTTCTGTCCGTCCTGCGGAGCGCCGATCGACGGCGGGGCGCCGACTGCCATCGTCACGCCGGTCGAAGATGGCCGATGAGCGAGACCGCGGATCCCCGGCTGATTCGCTTCGTGCGCGACGTCTTGGGCTGCGGCTGTCCGGACGACGTCGTCGATCGCACGATCGTCGATCGCAGCCCGTGCGGCGAGTCAGGGCTCGACGTGGGCGGACGACTTCTGGTGCGGATACTGCCTAGGACCGATCCCGACCGGCTGGTCGCGTCCCTACCCGAGATCGTCGGGCGAATGCGTGACGAGCGCGACCGCCGGGGTTTCAACCGGGTCAGAATCGTGATCGTCTCGCGCCGGTGCGACACGCTTCAATCGGTCCTTCGAGCTCGGCTCGAGACGATTCATGCAGCCGACGAGCGGACCCACATCCACGTCGTCGCGCCGGAGGCTGTGCCGACCGGCTGCTCGTGACGGGCGGTGGTGCGGTGCCTTGAGTGGATCGGAGGTGGCGGGTACACTGGCGCGATTCGCGGTGCTGCACCACCTGGTCGGCAGAAGGGGAGCGGGCGCATGGACATGCCTGAGTGGTACACCGGATCCGACCGGTCCGGACGGGTGGCGAGCGGCATCGAGTCGGTCATCGAACGGATGGACGCTCGGGATGCGGACGAGAGCGACGCCGAGGCGCTGATCGAGCTGGTGTCCCTCGAGGAGGAGCCCAACTGGCGGTGTTTTCTGAACGGTCTCATCGGCACCATCTACTACGACCTCGAGGAGTTCGACAACGCCAAGACCTACCTCACGGAGGCGGTGTTCGGATTCCGGGCCTACCTGCTGACCTTCGACGAGGTGCTCAGCGTCTACTGCCAGTCGTGCTACACCCTCGGGGTCATCCTGTTCGATGAAGCGGCGTACGACGATGCGATCCCCTGTTTCCTGCGCTGCCTGCCGTACATGCACGAGGTCTACGACGAGACCTACGTCGGTCACATCCACACATTTCTCGCTCTGAGCCTGAGCTGGACGGATCGGGCTGCAGAGAGTGTGATCTTCTCCGAGGCGGCGGCGTTCGTCCGGCACTGTGACTGCGACGCGCTCGAGCAGCTCATGATCGCCTTCGGCAATGCCGGCGACACCGACAAGGCGGTCGACGTGTTCCACCTCCTGCAGGCCAACTGCCGCGACTACGAGAACTTCGACCGGGTCCTCGAGTACGCCGAGCAGAACCTCGGCGAGAGCGGCGTGATCAACTAGGGCCGTTTCGGCGTCCGTCAGAACTGCCACACCACCGGAATGAGCAGGGTCGCGAGCAGCCAGAAGATCAGCGTCAGCGGTACGCCGACCTTCATGTAGTCGCTGAACCGGTAGCTGCCGGGACCGTAGACGAGAAGATTGGTCTGGTAGCCGACCGGCGTCATGAAGCTCGCCGACGCGCCGAAGGTGATGGCGATGAGCAGTGGTCGGGGGTCGATCCCGAGGCTCGCCGCGGTGGTGATCGCGATCGGTACGAGGAGGGCGGCCGTGGCGGTGTTCGACATGAAGGCGGTGAGAACGGTGGTCACCAGATAGACCGAGGCGAGGATCGCCATCGGCCCGTAGGCACCGACGCCGTCGATGAGTCCTCCGGCGAGCAGGTCGGCGCCGCCGGTCTTCTCGAGTGCGATGCCCAGAGGCAGAATGCCGCCGAGCAGAAACACGACCTGCCAGTCGATGGCTCGATACGCCTGGTCGACCCGCAGGCAACCGGTGAACACCAGCAGCATCGCGCCACCGAGCGCGGCCGCCGAGATGTGGGCGAACCCGGAGGCCGCCGCGGCGACGACGCCGACGACAATGGCCACGGCGACGAACCGACGGCGAGGCGGCTCGTCGAGCGGACCGACGTCGGAGACGACGACGAACTCCCGGCGGTGGCGGAGCGCCGCAACCCGGCTCTTCGGTGCCTCGATGAGCAGCGCGTCACCGGCTTTGAGCGGTGTCTTGGCGAGTCGGCTGTGCCGGATCTCGTCGTGGTGACGGATCGCCAGCACGGTCGCTCCGTAGCGGTTGCGGAAATCGCTCTGAGCGAGGCTCTTGCCGTCGAGCGGCGATCCCGGCGCCACCACCGCCTCGATGATCGTCGCGTCGCCCGACTCGAGGCTCTCGTCGGCCCACTTCCGACCCGGCCGGATGTGGATCCAGTCAGCGGCCCGCAACGCCCGCATCGACGCCAGATCGGAGCGGACCCAGAGGACGTCCCCCTCCTCGTAAACGGTGTTGGTCTTCGGCAGCGTCATGGTGCGCCCCTGGCGGACCACGGCCAGCACGTCGACGTCGATGCTCGACAGCAGCGAGCTGCCGACGGTGGCTCCGATGAGCTGCGAGCCGGGAATGATCTCGAGCTCGGTGAGGTAGCTGCCGACGTCGAACTCCTCGGTCAGATCGGCACCGCGTCCGCGGTCGGGGAGCAGTCGGGAACCGACCGTGGCCATGTAGACCAGACCCGCCGCCGCGAGCACGATGCCGACCGGGCTGAGCTCGAACATCCCGATCGGCGGCTGACCGTGCTCCTCGACCATGGAGCTCACCAGCAAGTTGGTGGACGTGCCGATCAGGGTGCACGAACCGCCGAACAGCGAGGCGAAGGAGAGCGGGATGAGCAGCTTCGACGGGCTGGTTCCGAGCTGCCGTGCCATCGTCAGAACCGACGGCAACAGGATGGCGACGGCAGCGGTGTTGTTGATGAACGCCGACAGGGACCCGATGACCAGCATCATGACGATCAGCGCGCCGCGCGGGCTGCGTTGACCGAGACCGCCGAGGAGCTCGCCCACTCCGGCGACGGCGCCGGTGCGTTCGAGGCCGGCGGACAGCACGAACATCGCCGCGACCGCGACGGTGGCCGGGTGGCCGAAACCGGAGAAGCCCTCCTCCGGTGTGATGATGCCGCTCAACAGCAGCACGCCGAGGATGATCATCGCGACCAGGTCGGACCGCAGCCGGTCGCTGACGAACAGCACCACGGCGAGCAGCATCAGCCCGAGGACGATGATCGTTTCCAGGTCCATTGCGGGATTATTTCATGGATGCCGCGTCCGAGTTTGTACCCGATCCCGATCCCGACGCCGATCCGGGTCGCGCCAGCGCGGAATAAAACCGCGACTGGGGGGCATCTCCGTGCCATGAGCTGCCTCAAGGGCGAGTCCAAGGCCAAGCCGAAGCCCGGACGCTTCGAGTGCGACGACTGCGGCGCCGTCGTCAAGAAGAAGGCGGATGTCTGCGAGCCCAAGAAGATCAAGAAGAAGAAAAAGAAGAAGAAGGTATAGCGCGCGGGACAGCGGGTGGGATCTTCTTGGTCTTGAGATCCGTGATGACGCTGCCTTTATGCTGTCCCGCCCTTGAGCTGAGACGCGAGCCCCTTTATCCTCAACAGGTCGGGGAGTCGTCTCTGACCGTGATCCCATGAACAACAGCCACGTCGACGTCACGTACCGCGGTTCGATCCACCGGTTCCCCTCGGGAACGACGGTCGGACAGATCATGCGTGAGGTCGACGGCGAGGTTCCGGACACGGTGCTGTCGGCGCTGGTGAACCGGCGTCAGGTGATGCTCGACTTTCCGGTCCGCGGCGCGGCGGAGCTCACGCCGGTTCGCTACGGAGATCGAGAGGGCGAATCGGTCTACAAGCGCTCGGTGAGTCTGATGTTCTACGAAGCGTGCGCCGAGCTGTATCCAGAGGTCCGCACCGTCATCGGCCAGTCCCTCGGCAATTGCTACCACTATCAGCTACGGGGTGAGCATCCCGATCTCCGGGAGATGGCGAAGGCGATCCAGAAGAGGATGCTCAAGCTGCACCGCGACAACCGGTTGTTCCGGCGGACGACGGTGACCATCGAGGAGGTCGAGAACTACTTTCGTAAGCGCGGTCGGGAGGACAAGCTCGCGCTGCTCAAGACCCGCCGTTCGTCCACCGTTCACACCATCTCGTGCGGCGAGTTCGTCGACATCGCCCACGGACCGTACGCCCCCGACACCGGGTGCCTGCCGACCTTCGGTGTGATGGCCTTCGAGGACGGTCTGTTGCTGCGGTTTCCCAGGCGCGGCGATCGCAGTCGGCTGCCGAAGTTCACGCCGCGTCCGTTGCTCTACGCGACCTACGTCGAGACCCGGCGCTGGCAGGAGCTGCTCGAGGTTCAGAACATCGGTCAGCTGAACGAGCTGTCCGTGAACGGGGGCGTCGGCCCGATCGTCCGGATCGCGGAGGGTCTGCACGAGAAGAAGATCTCGCAGATCGCCGATGAGATCACCGGTCGTCTGCCCGTGGTCCGAGTCGTGACGATCGCCGGTCCGTCGTCATCCGGCAAGACGACCTTCGCCCGTCGGCTCGGGGTCCAGCTCCGCGTCAACGGCGTCGAGCCGATCTCGCTGTCGCTCGACAACTACTACGTCGACCGGCACGACACACCGCTCGACGACGACGGACAGCCCGACTTTGAATCCCTGGACGCCATCGACCTCGATCTGTTCCACGCCCACCTCGCCCAGCTGCTCGAGGGCCGGACGGTAACGACGCCCCGCTTCGACTTCGTCCGTGGATCCCGACGCCCAGAGGAAGAGTGGTTGCCCCTCCGACTCGGCGAGCACCAGATCCTGGTCATCGAAGGCATCCACGGCCTGAACGAGCGATTGACGTCTTCGGTGCCGCGCGACCGAAAGGTGCGGGTCTACGTGTCGGCACTGTCCCAGCTCGCCATCGACGACCACAATCGGATCTTCACCTCGGACGCGCGGTTGATCCGACGTCTGGTCCGCGACCGCCTGTTCCGAGGCTTCACCGCCGAACGCACCCTGGAGCTCTGGGAGCGGGTCCGGCGCGGTGAGGCGCGTTGGATCTTCCCGTTTCAGGAGCAGGCGGACGTCATGTTCAACTCGGCGCTGGTCTACGAGCCCGCGGTGCTCAAGACCTACGCCGAGCGCTTCCTGCTTCAGGTGCCGAAAACGAGCCGAACCTACCCGGAAGCGTTCAGGCTGCTCAAGTTCCTGTCGCTCTTCGTGCCGGTCTTTCCGGACGAGGTGCCCCAGACATCACTGCTGCGGGAGTTCATCGGTGGCAGCAGCTTCTCGAGCTGAGTCGGTCGATCCGCGCCCCATCTCGAGCCTGCTCACACGGTTGGCCGAGACCTATCCCGCTGCGGAGTGCGAGCTCGACTACGCGTCTCCGTGGCAGCTTTTGGTCGCCACCGTCCTGTCGGCCCAGTGCACCGATCAACGGGTCAACCGCGTCACGCCGGAGCTGTTCCGACGGTGGCCCGGTCCCGCCGAGCTCGCCGAGGCCGACACCGGCGAGCTCGAGTCGGTGATCCGGTCAACCGGGCTGCACCGGTCGAAGGCGAAGAACCTGCGCCGGACCGCGCGACGGATCCTGGCCGATTACGACGGCGAGGTGCCGAGGTCGATGGACGGTCTGGTCGAGCTGCCCGGTGTCGGCCGGAAAACCGCGACCGTCGTCCTCGGCGAGGGGTTCGGGTTGGCGGCGGGAGTCGCCGTCGACACCCACGTCCGACGGCTCGCCCGGCGCCTCGGTCTGACCGCGGCCGACGACGCCGATCGCGTCGCAGAAGATCTCGAGACCGTGATCCCCCGGCAGCACTGGATCGATTTCTCGAAGCGGCTCATCCTGCACGGCCGGCGGGTGTGTGGCGCGAGCCGGCCGCGTTGCGACGACTGCGCCCTGGCCGACGACTGCCCGCGAATCGGTCTTTAAGTCGACGGCGGACCCGCGTTGTATACTTGCCTTTCCTGGAGGTTTGACAGGTGGCCGAGGCGTTGACCGTGCTGATCGCAGACCAGGATGACCGTCGGCGGCGCGGTCTCGGTCTCGCCCTGTACGAGGGCGGATTCGAGGTCGTCAACGCGGTCAACGCGGAGGAGGCGGTGCGTTTCACCGCGGGTCTCGATCCGGCGCTGGTGGTGATCCACTCCTCGCTCGATGGCATCACGCCGTCCGAGCTGTACACCAGGCTCGCCGGCACCGGTCTCGGACTGCCGCCGTTTCTCGTGTTGTCCGATGGTGATGTCGATCTCGAGGACACGCCAGGCGGGTCCGAGTTCCATCTCCTCGCGTCCGACGGCCTCGATCCGACACGATTCCTGCACCAGGTCCGACTGCTGCTGCTCGCCAACCAGATCGGGGCCGGTCTGGCGGAGGCGCTCGGTGGGCTGTTCGGCGACCTGACGCGGATCGCCGTCGGCGATCTGCTGCAGGTGCTGGAGCGCAACGGCATCACCGGTCACATCCGGCTCAACGTCGGTCCGGGAGCCGGGGTCTGGCTGGCCGACGGACGCGTTGTCGACGCCTACTGGGGCGAGCTCAGAGGTCGGAAGGCGTTCAATCGGATTGCCAGCCTCCACCAGGGCGCGTTCGCGGTGGAGCTGGTCCCGGTCGAGGTCGAGCCGACCATCGATGCCGATCTCGGCACGCTGGTCAGCGACGCGATCGAAGAGCGTCTGCAGCTCGACGAGGCGTTCGCCCGACTGCCGACGCTCAAGGCCGGGGTCGAGCTCCAGATGGGGGCGGACTTCTTCGCCCACACGTTCACGGCTCTCGAGCGGGAGGTCCTGACCCGGGTTCAGGACGCCCGCAACCTGGGCGATCTGATTAATCGCGTGAGCTTCCCCGACCTGGAGGCCGTGCAGGCGATCGAGCGGCTGGTCGACCTGGGCATCGTGCAGATCGCCGAGCCGACGAATCAAATCCATCTGGTGACCGACTCGACCTGCGATCTGCCCACCGCCTTTACGCGGAGGCACGGGATCCAGGTCGTCCCGCTGTCAGTGGTGTTCGGAACCACGGTGTACAAGGACGGCGTCGACATGATGCCGGACGAGTTCTACCTGATGCTCGAAGGGGGCGATATCTTCCCGTCGACATCGCCCCCCGGAAAGGGCGAGTTCCTCGAGGTCTACCGCCGGCTCGTCGCGACGGGTGACGTGATCTCGATCCACATCTCGACACGGCAGTCGTTGACCGCCGAGCACGCAGGGCTCGCCGCGTCCGACGGCGCCAACGAGTTCGCTCAGCTCCGGCTCGAGACGGGCGGTGTCGGCGAGCCGACGATCCGGATCATCGATTCCAGGTCGAACTCGGTGGGTCTCGGGATGTTGGTTGTGTTCGCGAATCGCCTGATCGAGCGCGGCCTGCCGATCGACGATATCGTCGGCCGGATCGAGGACATCAGGGACCGGCTCCACTTCCTGTTCATCGTCGACACCCTCGAGTATCTCCGAAAGGGAGGCCGCATCGGCCAGGCCCAGGCACTGCTCGGTACGCTGCTCGGAATCAAGCCGATTCTCGCCATGGAGAACGGCGAGGTCGTGCCGGTCGAGAAGGTGCGTGGCGGCCGACGCGCACAGCCGCGTCTGCTCGAGATTCTCCACGAGCGGACCACTCCCGGCCGGCCGGTCTTCGTAGCGGTCGCCCACGCCTCGGCCCCCGAGTGGGCCGAGCAGCTCAAGGGACTGCTCGACGACGGTTTCGATATCGTCGAGATGCTCGATGGAGAGATCGGTCCGATCGTCGGCGCGCACGCCGGTCCCGGCACCGTCGGCTGCATCGTGTTCGAGCCGACCGACGAGGAGCTCGAGCTGCTCGCTCCGCCCGGCTGATTGCGGCCGGCACCCGAGACACGCGCCATCGGAGGACGGACGCATCGAGGTCGGAGTCCGACCGACCCACCACCGCCGGCCGCGACGGCCGGCGGCCTGCGTCTTCAATCCTCGAAGCTGTCGAGAGCTCCGCTCTCGCCATCTTCTGCGGTTGAACCCGCGTCGTGCCTGAGACAGGCACGATGGTGGATCTGGCTTGCTTGCCGGGAACTCGAACACTCTGAACCTCGACATCGGCCTTCTGGGTCGTCGCCGCCTGACGGCGGAGCCGCACCAGCGTCACCCGGGCAGCGTGGTCGTACGAAGGACGCCGGAACGACACTGACCACGCTGCCCGGGCGCCGGCGGCCTTCCTGCTGGCCGGTGCGGCTGAACGTGGTTCATCGCTCGGGCTCGGCGATTGCCACCTTCACACTTTTCCGAATGCGCGGAGAGGCCGGAGCGGCAGGGCGAGAAAAGTGTGAAGATGGCACGTCCGCCGCAACGCACCCTTCGCGATGATCGGCGGCACGCCCGCCGCAACGATTGAAGTCGCGCAGATCGACGCGGTACTGTTCACCGCCACTGCCACTGCCACTGCCGCTGCCACCCCGTCACGGCGAAGCTGAAAGCGAAGCCGGATGCCACCCCGTCACGGCGAAGCTGAAAGCGAAGCCGGATGCCACCCTGTCACGGCGGAGCTTGAAGCGAAGCCGGATACCCCGGTCAGCTGCCGTCCTCGATCCGGGCCCCGGTCCGGTCGATCGCTTCCGTGTTGACGACGGCGCCGTCCTCGCCGCGGCGGTACCGGATCTCGACCGCGCCGTTGTCGCGCGCCGTGCGGTACAGGCTCCTCACCACGCGACCGGCATTGTCGAGCTCGTGGACCTCTGCGAGCAGGTCGCCGCTGCGGACCTCGACGCGCGTCGCGCTGCCGTCGTGGGTGACGAGCCGCCACCGGGCCTGATCCTCCGGCACGATGAGCTCGATCGGGGCAAGCGGCAGGTGCGGGTCGAACGCGGTCAGGCCATCGACGTCGTAACCGGGAGCCAGCTCGGCCTCAGCAACGGTCACGTTCGGATAGAGCAGTGCGGCGATCTCCAGCTCGTTGCCGTCGCGATCGACCCGAACCCCGGCGCGGTCGCCCCATTCGAGATCGGCGAGGAGGAATCGCAGATCGGACAGGCTGTCCGGCGAATGGCCGTTGAGGTCGAGAATCCGGTCCCCTGACGCAAAACCGACGGACTCGGCCAGGGTGTCCGGCCAGACCATAGAGACCTCCTGATGGCCGTCATCGTTCTCGGTCAGCCTGAGGCCGAGGGTCGGAAAGGCCTCGATCCCGCCGCGGTCAGGGAACACGCCGACATAATCGGCGAGCGAACGAGCGAAGATCGCCGGGGATTCGTCGCCGCCGCCGGCCTGATGGCCGCCCCCCATCGGATGACCTGACGGTTGGCCGTCCGGGTCGGGAGCTGGGGCGGTGACCGGACAGAAAGAGGCGATCTCGAGCGGTGGCCGACCGGCGGCGGCGCGCTCGTCATCGAGGCGGCGAGAGATACCGACATGATAGGCGACGTGCCCGGATCCGACCACGAGCACCACCGTGGTGCCGTCCGCGACCACGTCGAGGATCGACCGCGCCATGACGACGTCCCACAGACACTGCGCAGCGTACATATTGCCGAACCAGTTGGGCGGCAGCAGCGCGACGGTGTCGCCGAAGTAGCGTGCCACCAGGTACCTGTGCTGAGCCGAGCCGCCAACCGCGACCTCGCCGACCTCGTCCCGTTGCTCCTCGGACAGGCCGTCGAGTCCCTGCCGGTTGACCGTCCGGGGGATCTCGCGCGGCACGTTCGCGCCGACCACCGTCAGCTGCCGCGCGCGCGCGACCTCCATCACCGGCCGCGTGTACTCCCAGCGGTACGAACCGCGGTCGTACCACCCGGTCGCCTCGAGCAGGCCGCGGTCGTCGAGCTCGCCGGCGACCCAGGCGTCGAGAGCCTGGCGATGGTCGCGCTGGAAGAACTCCATCGCCAGCACGACGCGGCGACCGGTGGCCGCGATACCGTCGACCAGTTGCGCCTGCAGGAGCTTCTGGTCCATTGCAGTGTGCTCCTCGCCGAGCAGAACGACATCGACTCCGGCGAGCCTGTCGATCAGCTCGTCGAGCTCGATGGTGCGTCCGGCCGCGGTGTCGTAGAACGCCCCCGCGGGTGCGGACCCCTGCTCATAGGCGAGCTCGGCCGGACCCAGAGGCAGGAGATCGAGCTCGGATGCAACCGAGACCGTCGCACACGTGACAGCCAGTCCGATCAGTACAGCGCGCATCGTCACCTCCAGAGACGTCAACGGTACGGTATCGGGCTCGGATCGCCAAGCCGGTCGGCGGGCCCTGCCCGTGACCCGGATAGGCTACAATCCCGGTTCGCCGTGCGGCACG